>CALRLJ020000014.1:0-20076 GCA_943368635.1 Sediminibacterium ginsengisoli
GCGACGACGCCGGGACCATCCGCCGCTCAATGGATTTCGGGGCGTCGGGCTTTATTCCAAAACGCTTCGGCGTCGAGACCCTGCGCGAGGCGATCGGCAAGGTCATGAAGGGGGACGTCTGGGTTCCGGCCGACGTCGATCTGTCCGCGGCGGCCGATCCCGATATGACCAGGCTGCGCGATCGTCTGGTGACGCTGACGCCGCAGCAGGTCCGGGTGCTGATGATGTTGTCCGAGGGGCTGCTCAACAAGCAGATCGCCTACGAACTCGGCGTCTCGGAAGCGACCATCAAGGCGCATGTTTCCGCCATCCTGCAGAAACTCGGCGTCGAAAGCCGGACTCAGGCGGTGATCGCCGCCGCCAAGATTTCAGGCGGCGAGTGGAAGCAGCCCGACCCCGCGAAGTAGCAGCGTGGCCCGGCGATGCGCCTGTTGGCTTGCTCGCAACACAGCTTCAGCAAAGGTAATCGATCATGATCGAGGCGGTGATTTGGGATTTTGGCGGGGTGCTGACCACGTCACCGTTCGAAGCGTTTGCGCGGTTTGAAACCGAGCGCGGCCTTCCGCATGACATCATCCGGCGCACCAACGCGGCAAATCACTTCGAGAATGCGTGGGCGAAATTCGAACGCGCGGAAGTGGATCTCGATACTTTCGACAAGCTGTTCGCCGCCGAATCGCTGGCGCTGGGAGCGGAGGTGCGCGGACGCGATGTCGTGCAGTTGTTGTCGGGCGATCCGCGCCCCGACGTGGTCGAGGCATTGCGGCGGGTGAAGCAGCGCTTCAAGACCGGCTGCATCACCAACAATCTTCCCGCCAACGCCATCGGCAGTTCCGCCGGCCGTGCGCTCTATGTCGCGGAGACAATGGCGCTGTTCGATCACGTTATCGAATCGGCAAAAATCGGCCTGCGCAAGCCCGATCCGCGCATCTACCGGATGATGGTTGAAGTGCTCGGCGTCGATCCGAATAACTGCGTTTATCTCGACGATCTCGGCGTCAACCTGAAGCCCGCGCGCGACATGGGCATGAGAACCATCAAGGTGATCGATGGCCCGCAGGCCATCGCGGAACTGGAATCCGCCACGGGTCTGAAACTCGCCTGATTGCAAAGCGTGGAGGGAGGCAGGTTTATTCCGCCGCGACGATCTGCTGCGCCCGCCATTGTCCGAGCAGCGCGCGCAAAGCCGCCGGCTTGACCGGCTTGTTCAGCACGACGATTCCGTCCTCGCGCGCCGCATCGCGGACATGCGGGCTGCGGTCGGCGGTAATCAGGATCGCTGGAATTTCCTCGCCGAATCGTTGCCGGATGTCACGGATCGCGGCGATGCCATTGCCGCGATCGAGATGATAGTCGACCAGAAGGCCGGTCACGCGCTCATCCGTCGCAGCGATTGCTTCCGCGGCCGCAACCGGATCGGTGACCGCGATGACTTTCGCATCCCAGCCGGTCAGCAATGTCTTCATGCCGTCGAGAATGGCGCGGTCGTTCTCGATACAGACGATCAGCGTGCCGCTCATCGGTGCCTTCGAAGGGATGCTCGCGCCGGTCAAGGCTCCCGTATGCGTCACGGTCTTGGCAACCGGCATGGTCACGGAAAAGCGTGAGCCGCCGCTGCGGTTCGATCCGACCACGATGCCGTGGTTCAGCACCCGTGCGAGCCGTTCCACGATCGACAGTCCGAGGCCCAGTCCGCGCGCGATCCGCGCGCCCTGGTCGAGGCGATGAAACTCCTTGAAGATCTCGGCGCGTTTCTTGACCGGAATTCCGAGCCCGGTGTCGTAGATGCCGATCTCCAGCGATTTGCCCTTGCGGCGGCAACCGATCAGCACGCGGCCTTTCGGCGTGTACTTGATGGCGTTCGAAATCAGGTTCTGCAACAGCCGCCGCAGCATTACACGATCCGAGGACACCGGCAGGGCGCAAGGTACGAAGGTGAGCTTGAGCTTTCGGGCTTTCGCGATTGGCGCAAACTCCACTTCCAGCGAGCGCATCAGGTCGCTCATGCGGAAATTGGTGATCGACGGTGTCATCGCGCCGGAATCCAGCCGCGAAATATCGAGCAGCGCGCCGAGAATTTCTTCAATGGCTTCCAGCGAGTCGTCGATGTTGCCGACCAGGCGGGCGTCTTCGCCGCCGTCCTGCCGTTCCACAAGGCTGGTGACGTAGAGGCGCGCCGCATTCAGCGGCTGCAGGATGTCGTGGCTTGCCGCCGCGAGAAACCGCGTCTTGGAAATGTTGGCTTCCTCGGCCGTGCTCTTGGCCTGTGCCAGTTCGCTGTTGAGCCGCGTGAGTTCCTCGGTGCGCTCGCGGACACGTTTTTCCAGCGTCGCGTTGGCGCGCTCCAGCGCTTCCGCCGCCTCGAAGCTTGGGGTGACGTCGGAGAACGTGATGACCAGCGCGCCGCCCGGCATCCGGTTGGCGCGCACTTCCACAACCATGTTGCGGTCGGCCAGCCGCTCCAGATAGGGCTCGCCCTCGGTGGTGTAGGCGGTGAGCCGCCGTTGCAGGCCGGCCAGATCGGCATCCGGATTCGGCTGTCCGTTGCTGCCGATGAATTCGAGAATTTCGACCAGCGGAATCCCGATTTGCGAATACTGCGCGGGCAGGTCGAGAATCTCGCCGAACTGCTGGTTTGACGTGATGAGCTGAAGTTCGGGATTGAAGACCGCGATCCCCTGACGGACGTGGTTGAGCGCGGTCTGCAGCATTTCGCGGTTGAAATGCAGCGCGGTGTGCGCATCGTCGAGCAGTTTCAGCGCGGCCTTGGCGGAGACCGCGCGCTTGCGCAACAGCAGCGACAGCACCAGGCGCGACGAAGCCGCGCCAATCGATGATGCAATCAGATGTTCGGCATGGCGCAGCAGGCGGAAATCGGCAGGCGCCGCGCGATCGATGTTGATGTGATGGGTCGTGGCGAAGGTCTCGAACGAGATCTGCGCACGTTCGGGACCGAGATACTGGGCGACGGTGGAGAGCAGATCCTGCACCGTGACCGTGGTGCGCCAGCGCCTGAAATTGGGCGCGATTGGCGCCAGTTCGCTCGGCACGAACAGGTCGGCCTGAACCCGTTCGATCGAGGTCGGCTGGCGCAGCAGCGACAGCACGATGTAGGTCAGGAGGTTGAGCGAGAGGCTCCACAACACGCCGTGAATCAGCGGCGCCATCTCGGTGCCGAGCAACGCTTGCGGCCGAAGGGCGGTCAGGCCGAACAGGCCTTCCTTGAGCCAGATCGCGCCGCGTGGATCGACGTCGGCGAAGCTCGGCAGGAACAGCGTATAGGCCCACACCGCAAAGCCGATCAGCATGCCGCCCATGGCGCCGCGTGCGGTGGCCCGCCGCCAGAACAGTCCGCCGAGAAATGCCGGCGCCAATTGTGCGACGGCCGCGAAAGACAACAGGCCGATGGCGGCGAGCTGCGCGTTGCCCAGCGCGTGATAATAGAGATACGCCATCGCCATGATGGCGAAGATCGCGACGCGGCGCACCTTGAGAAGGAAGCTGCCGAAATTGGCCTCGATCGCCTCCGGCGCCGGCCGCCGCTTCAACACCAGCGGCACCACGATGTCGTTCGACACCATAATGGCGAGCGCGACGCATTCCACGATCACCATGGCGGTGGCAGCGGACAGGCCGCCGACAAAGACGACCACGGAAAGCCATGTCGCCTTCGCCTCGATCGGCAGCGCCAGCACATACATGTCGCTGTCGGACGCACCGAACGGAAAGGTTATCAGGCCGGCAATGGCGATGGGGATCACGAACAGGTTGATCGCGATCAGATAGAGCGGAAACAGCCAGCGCGCGCGCCGTACCTCGGCCTCGGTGGAATTCTCGACGACGCTGACGTGGAATTGCCGCGGCAGCAGCAGGATTGCGAGAAACGACAGCAGCGTCATCGCAACGAAGTTGCCGATCGATGGCGACGCCTCGATGGCGCGCACGGCCTCCGGTGTCTTCATGGCGCGTTCGATCAGTTCGGACGGCCCGAACATGACGAACGTCACGAAAATGCCTGCGGCGAGGAATGCCACCAGTTTGACCAGCGACTCCGTTGCCACCGCCAGCATCAGCCCGTGCTGGTGTTCGGTGGCGTCGGTTTGCCGCGTGCCGAACAAGACCGCGAAGGCCGCGAGTGTAATGGTGACGATGAAGGCGATGTCGCCGATATAGGGGATGCTGGAGACGTCCTGATCCTGATTAAGGATCGTTTCCAGCGACGATGCCACGGCCTTCAATTGAAGCGCGATGTAGGGCACCGAGCCGATAATGGCGATGACGGCGGCGGTCGCGGCGACAGCCTGGCTCTTGCCGTAACGCGCGGCGATGAAGTCGGCGATCGAAGTGATGTTCTGCGACTTCGCCAGTTGAATGACACGCATCAACAGCGGCGTGCAGAATCCAACCATCAGGATCGGGCCGACATAGATCGCGAGAAACTCGATGCTGGTCCGGGTCGCGAGCCCGACCGAACCGAAGAACGTCCAGGATGTGCAGTAGATCGCGAGCGACAACGGATAGATGAAGCTGCCGAGGCGGCCGCGCTGGGCTCGCGTCAGCCGTTCGCCGTAGCTCGCAACCACGAACAGAAGGCCGATGTAGCCGAATGCGGCTGCGATCACGCCCCAGTCATGCAGCATCGAAACGATCCCCGACGTCGCTCATTTCGTTTGGGCATGATCCTCTCCGAAAACCGGTTCCCGCTTTTCGGGATCATGCTCATGGCCAGCGCCCGGTTTCGACCTTAGCCCGGTCCGCTGCCGCGTGCATCCGGGAGGCTTCGTGGAAGTCCGCCTTCAAGGATTTGGCGAAAGATCCGAATCAGCGTATACACGTAAAAGTTGCATTATTAAGATAGCGCACCTTAAGGAGCCGGCCGATGGGTCAGATGCTGCCTTTCGTTATTGGGAATGCGCCCGTTGTCGTGGTCGATGACGATCCCTCGGTTCGCGACGCCCTTCTGCTGCTGCTCAGACTTGACGGGTTCGAGGCGGAAGCCTTCGCAGACGGGGAATCCTTTTTTGAATCGCTGCGGTCCTCCACGCCGGTCTGTGTCATCCTCGATCTTCAACTTCCGGGCAGTTCAGGCCTCGCGGTGCTGCGGCAACTGGCCGATATGCGGTTCGCCTCGCCGGTGTTCGTGATCTCCGGTCACTCCGACATCGGGATGGCGGTCGAGGCCATGAAACTTGGCGCGGTGGATTTTCTTGAAAAGCCGTTTTCAGCAGGCGCCATGATCGACCGTGTGCGAGAGGCCGTCTTGAGTTATCGCCGTTCGATGGCGGGACAGATCGACGGCCTTGCGGATTTTCCGGGCCTCGACCTTCTCACCCGGCGCGAACGGGATGTGCTGGCGCAGGTTTCGCACGGGGCATCGAACAAGGAAGCAGGACGGCGGCTCGGCATCAGCCCGCGCACCATCGAGGTCCACCGTGCGCGGATCATGGACAAGCTGGGCGCGCGGAACGCTGCCGACCTGATGCGGATTGTGCTGTCACGCATGCCGTCGCGGCCAAGCGTCCGGGCAGGTTGATTCTCGAAATACGTTTTCCGGTTGGCCGGGGTCTTGGCAGCCGGATTTATCTGGCAGCCACTCTATTCAGCAGCCATCTTACTCAGCAGCCATGGGCTTGGCGTGCAGCGGCAGATCGAGCTGCTCCCAGACCTGAACCAGCGCTTCGGCGAGATGATCGATCAGCGCGTCGTCGTGATATGGCGACGGGGTGATGCGAAGCCGCTCGGAGCCTTTCGGCACAGTGGGATAGTTGATCGGCTGAATGTAGATGGCATGCTCTTCCAACAGCAGATCGCAGGCTTTCTTGCAGCGCTCCGGGTCACCGACGAACAGCGGCACGATATGCGTATCGCTCGACATCACCGGCAGACCGGCGGCGGTGAGAATGGCTTTCAGCCGCGCGGCGCGATCCTGATGGCGATCACGCTCCCAGCTCGATGATTTCAGATGCTTGATCGCAGCCGTCGCAGCCGAACAGATCGCAGGCGGCAGTGCGGTGGTGAAGATGAAGCCCGGCGCGTAAGAGCGCACCGCATCGACCATCTTGGCGCTGCCGGCGATATAGCCGCCGAGGCAACCGAACGCTTTCGCCAGCGTGCCTTCGAGAATATCGATCCGGTGCATCACGCCATCGCGTTCGGCAATGCCGCCGCCGCGCGGGCCGTACATGCCGACCGCATGAACTTCGTCGACATAGGTCATCGCGCCATAACGCTCGGCGAGATCGCAGATCTTCGCGAGCGGCGCGACATCGCCGTCCATCGAGTACAGGCTTTCGCAGATAATCAGCGTCGGGCGGCCCGGATGGGCGCGCAGCAATTCCTCGAGATGGGCTACGTCGTTGTGACGGAACACGATGTATTCGATGCCGGACTGACGAATACCCTCGATCATCGAATTATGGTTCAGCGCGTCCGACAGGATCAGGCAGTTCGGAATCAGCTTCGCCAGCGTCGCAATGCCGGTCTGGTTGGACACGTAGCCTGAGGTGAAAACGAGGGCGGCTTCCTTGCCATGCAGATCGGCGAGCTCATGCTCAAGCTGGATCAGCGAATGGTTGGTGCCTGCGATGTTACGGGTGCCGCCGGCGCCGGTGCCGACGCGGGTTGCGGTCTCGACCATGGCGCCGACCACCTTCGGGTGCTGGCCCATGCCGAGATAATCGTTGGAACACCAGATCACGACGTTCTGTTGGCCCTTCGGGGAATGCCAGACCGCATGCGGAAAGCGGCCAGCGATCCGCTCCAGATCCGCGAAAATGCGGTAGCGCCGCTCGTCATGAAGCCGCCCAAGGGCGTCGCCGAAGAACTTGTTGTAATCCATCACAAAAACCTTGGACGGGAGCCCTGAATTCGGCCGCCGGGCCAAGGGCCTGCCGCCGTGCGCGGGGCCTTTTTAGAGCTTTTCCAGCTTTGATGTCGAGGTGGATTTCGCCGGTCTCGTATGCTCTTGACGCGGAATTGAGCCAGATCAATCCGGCCCGATCAGGTGGCGGCGAAGCGCAGGATACCGTCGGAGCCGAGATTGGACTTCAAGCGGCCTCCGGCCAGCATGTGATTGACGTGGGCGATCAGCTCGCCCGCGGCAAATCCGGTCTGGTGGGCGTCGAGGACGTGCTTGTGGAACACGACCGGCACCAGTTCCGCCGAGGTCTTCGGTGTTGTGCGGCACGCATTGGCGATCAGCTGGCAACGCTCTTCGTGATGATCGGCGAGTTGCTTGATGCGCGTCTTCACGCCGTAGAACGGCACGCCATGACCGGGAAGCACCAGCGCGTCGTCCGGCAGCAGGGTTGCGAGTTCGGCCAGCGAGGCGAGGTATTCGCCCAGCGAGTTCGCGTCAGGCTCGACCGCCCACACGCTGACATTCGGCGAGATCTTGCTCAACACCTGATCCGCCGACAGGAAAATGCTCTCAGCTTCGCAATACAGCATCACCTGATCGAGCGCATGACCGCCACCGGTGATGACCTTGAATTTTCTGGCGCCGATCGTGATCTCGTCGCCCTTGGACAGGCGATAATAGGAGGCAGGCAAAATCGACACCCGCGTCAGATAATCCTGCCCCTTGCCGAGCAGGGCTTCGGTGATTTCCTCGTCCATGCCGTGCCGGCGGAAGAACAGCCGTTGCGCCGTCTTGCGTTCCGGCGAACCGCGATATTGGTGATAGGCAGCCTGCAGGTATTCGACCTGTGACATGTGGAGCGGGCATTTGAAACGCTCGGTGATCCATCCGGCCAGTCCGACGTGATCGGGATGCGCGTGGGTCACGATCAGCCGCGTGATCTTGAAGCCCTTCAGCGGGCCTTCGAACAGCGCCGTCCACGCGGCGACGGTGGCATCGTTGCCGATCCCGGTATCGATCATGGTCCAGCCGTCGCCATCGGCGAGCAGATAGATGTTCACGTGGTTGAGACGGAATGGCAGCGTCAGCCGCACCCACATCAGGCCGGGCGCGACCTCGATCGCTTCGTCCGGCTTGGGCGGCGTTTCAATCGGATAGCGCAGGCCATCCGGAGCGGCGGTCAAGGTGGTGGCTTTGGTGTGCATCGTCTCGCAATCGTGTTTTTCAGCTTGGGCTTAACGCGGCAGACCCTGCCGCGCTAGCCTCCAGACCCGCCGAAATTCAGGTTTTGCGGACTGTGTCAGCATGGTTGCCATGCAGGCAACCACGCTGGGGGCGTTTGAAACGCCGTCAGGATGCCGCTGCGCCGTTCGCCGATATGGAGGTGGCCGCAGGCTGTGCGTCGGCATGGACGTGGCCGTTGTGTTTCACGTCGTCGAGCCGCGATTTGATGCCGAGACGATCCAGCAGGTTGGCGTCGCGTTCGGTCTGCGGATTTTTCGTGGTCAGCAGCACGTCGCCGATGAAGATCGAATTCGCACCGGCGACGAAGCACAGCGCCTGCAACTCGTCGGTCATGTACTGGCGGCCGGCCGAAAGACGAACCACACTGAGTGGCATCATGATGCGCGCGACTGCGATCATGCGCACCAGCGCGATCGGGTCGGGGCGCTCGGCGGTGTCGTTGACCGGCACGCCCTTGACCTCGTTCCACATGTTGATCGGAACGCTTTCGGGATGTTCGGGAAGGTTCGCCAGCAACGCCAGCATGCCGAGCCGGTCATCGACCTGCTCGCCCATGCCGATGATGCCGCCGCAGCAGACCTTCAATCCGGCTTCGCGCGCATGTGCCAGCGTGTCGATACGATCTTGCATCGTGCGCGTGGTGATGATCTTGCCGTAGAATTCCGGCGAGGTGTCGACGTTGTGGTTGTAGAAGTCCAGGCCGGCATCGTGCAGCCGCTTCGCCTGCTTGTCGGTCAGCATGCCGAGCGTGACGCAGGTCTCCATGCCGAGATCCTTCACGGCGCTGACCATGTCGCAAACCGTGTCGAGATCCTTGTCCTTCGGGTTGCGCCATGCTGCCGCCATGCAGAAGCGTTCCGCGCCGGATTCCTTGGCGCGCTTCGCGGTCTCGACGACGCTGTCGTGATCCATCAGCTTGCTCGCCTTGAGGCCGGTGTCGTACTTGGCGCTCTGCGAACAGTAGCCGCAATCTTCCGGGCAGCCGCCGGTCTTGATGCTCAGGAGGCTCGCGGTCTCGACATGATTGGGATCGAAATTGCGGCGGTGAATGCTCTGCGCCTGAAAGATCAGGTCGGCGAACGGAAGATCGTAAACCGCCTGCGCTTCCGCGCGGGTCCAGTCGTTGCGCGGCTCGATCAATGCATCCCTGCCGACCGAACCTCTGCCATTCACATCTGAACCCGGCACTATGCTCATGCGCTAACCCTTTGCATGTTAAAGACGTCGCCCTGAAGCGCCGCTATCTCAATTTCATCTGGCAGAAGGCGATGACTCGACGCCACGCGCGATTTCTCCGGATGAAGACTAGCAAGGACCATGGAGGTCCAGAAGAGTCAATCTGGCGGGTGGTTCGGTTTGCGGACGCAGAAAGCAAAAGCGCCGGGGGATCATGCTGTTCCGGGGCGCGGCGAGCCCGCATTTTCGCTCTGGCGCGCGCAATTAACGAATTGGGGTTCGGAGCATCACGCGCCGAACCCCAAACAGAATGCAGGCATGCCAGATGGCATAGCGCGTAGACGCAATTAAGCGGCCCTGATGTTCAGCAGGAAGGCATCGACTTCCGAGCGAAGCGTATCGGCTTCGCGGCGAAGTTCATTCGATGCGTTCAGCACATCGCCCGCGGCACTTCCGGCCTCGCTCGAGGCCCGGCTCACGCCGACGATGTTGCTCGACACTTCCGAGGTGCCGCTGGCGGCATGCTGGATGTTGCGGGCAATCTCGCGTGTCGCAGCGCCTTGCTCTTCGACCGCAGCGGCAATCGCAGTGGTGACTTCGTTGATCTCGCTGATGGTCGCTCCGATGTTGCGGATCGCACCGACCGCCGAGGCTGTGACGTTCTGCATGCTGGCGATCTGGGTGCGGATTTCGTCGGTCGCCTTTGCCGTCTGCTCGGCGAGGCTTTTGACTTCCGATGCGACCACCGCGAAGCCGCGTCCGGCTTCACCGGCGCGTGCCGCCTCGATGGTGGCGTTGAGGGCGAGCAGGTTGGTCTGCGATGCGATCTCCTGAATGAGATCGACCACGCTGCTGATGCGGTTCGCGTTCTCGGCGAGGCCCTGCATGGTCGTGTCGGTCTTGCCGGCCTCGGTCACGGCGTTGGCCGCGATCTTGGTCGAGTTGGTGACCTGACGGCTGATCTCCTGGATCGATGATGACAATTCCTCGGTGCCTGCCGAGACGGTCTGCACGTTGACCGAGGTTTCCTCGGCAGCGGACGCGACCGTGCTCACCAGCGCGCTGGAATGTTCCGCCGATGTGGACATGCTCTCCGCCGTCGATTGCATGACGTTTGCAGAGTTCGACAGGCTGTCGAGCGCGGCCCGCACCTTGTCCTCGAAGCCGACGATCTGGGATTCGATGCGCGAGGCACGCTCGGCTTTGGCGACACGGTCCTGGTCCTGTTCGCTGCTCAGGGTGCGGGAGCGGATCATGCTGTCGCGGAACACCTCGAGCGAGTCGGCCATGACGGCGATTTCGTCCTGCTGGCGGCCGCGTTTCACCTCGGCGTCAAGATCGCCCTTGGACAGCCGTTGCATCACGTCCTGCAGGTTGCCGATGCGGGCGAGAATGTTGCGTCCGACATAGAGCCAGACAAACAACGCCGATCCGACCAGCGTCAGCGCGCCGAGCGCCAGCATGATGACGGTTGCCAGCCTGGTTTTTTCCCGCGCCGTTGCGGCCGATGTCTGGGTCGAGGTTTGCACGCCGGTCACGAGCTGCTTCACGCTGATGTCGAGGCCGTGATTGAGCTTTCGCGTTTCGTCGACGATGAGCTGGCCGTAGTCGAAGGCGTCGAGCTCTTTCTGCCGGATCTTGAAAACGCCGGTCTTGCCTTCGCCGAGTGCTGCCAGCTTCTCGATGGGCGCCTTGAGCTGCGTGCCGCCGCCGTTTTGTTCGAGCGAGGCCAGGAACGAGTTCACACGCTCCTTCTTGGTGACGAAGGATTTTTGCAAGGCATCGATCGAATCGCTGTCGCGTGCCGAGAGCGCCGCGGTCATGTCGGCGGCCATCTGGTTGGTGGTCGAGGTCACGCTGCCGAGCAGGTCGACGTTGCGGGCGGCTTCCATGGCGTCCGACTGCGAGTTGGTGGCGGAGCCGAGAATGGCATTCATCGCGGTCTGGGCTTCAAGCGTCGCAAATGCGGATGTCGTGAGGAAATCGGTATGCTCCTTGCGCAAGGTGGCGGCCTGTTTCTCGCGCAATGCAATGGCATCGAGCCGCTCCTTTGCAGCGGCGCCGATGCTGTTGACCATATCGCCGATGCCTTTGCTGGTCTCCATCAGCGCATCGACCACGGACTTGTCGGTGCCGAGCTTTGCGATCGCCGCAAGACTATCGGCCGCGATCTGCTGGGTTTCCTTCATCTGGGCGGTGCGCTCCGCCAGCGTTGCTTCGTTGTCCGACGACAGCAGGGCCTGGCCCTGCGTCGAGAGCGACGCGCTCTGGGCCGAAAGCTGCAGGCTTGCGGTGAGCCGCGGAATATCGCGCGTGTTGAGGTCGGCCATCATGCCGCCGAGCTGCCCGAGCAGCACGCTGGCGCTGGCACTGATCACGATTGCCATGGCGGCGATCACGGCGAATGCCAGGAAAAGACTTCCCCGAACCCCGAGCTTCAGACTCGGCAGTTTGAAACGAAACAGATTTTTCCCGAAATTGAACCGCAAAGCCATTGTCCCGAATCCCCCCGGATTTCGTAAAAGTACGCGCGGGCGCAGTATCGGGATGCCTGGTTAAAATTTTCGCGAAAAGTCAGAGATTTTGTCGAAATTCTGGCGAATACCAGGCAAGTGCCGGGGTCGAGGACGCGCCTTCCTTGAAATCAAAGAGTTTTTTGCGCCGGCGGCACCAAGAGGGCGTCGCGGCCTCATCTGAATTCTTGATTTTTCAAGAGGATGGCTGGTGCTGCCAGACAGGATTGAACTGTCGACCTCTCCATTACCAATGGAGTGCTCTACCACTGAGCTACGGCAGCGAACGCCAGACAAGAAAGAGCCAGAACCGTACCATGTACGTGAATCAGCTAAAAAGCCTCTAAAGGCGCGCGTTCCTTTGCCATAAGGCCAGTGGCGGTGCAAGCGTTGAGCGGCCTCATCGGGCTCGGGAATTCGGAACTCAGGCCGGGGCCGCGGTTTTGTATTTCGCAAGTTCAGGGCCGATCCGGGCGCTCATCGCGGTGCTGAGGGCCTGCAAGGCCTTGAAAGGCCGGATCATCACCTCGAATTCGATGATCTTGCCCACGGAATCGAACGTCACCAGATCGATTCCTTTCAGGTTCAGCTCACCGATATTGGCGCTGAATTCCAGAGCGACGTCGTGGGTGCCGGCCACGAAGGTGCGGTGATAGCGGAAATTCTCGAAAATCTGCACGACGGCGCCGAGAATCAGCAGGCTCGCGGGGCGGCCGGGGATCGCCAGGTGGACGAATGGCGAGCGGAAGACCGTGGTTTCGGCAAACAGCGGCCGCAGCACTTCGACATCCTTGGTTTCGACGAATCGGTGCCAGCCTTCGAGCGTGTCCTGCACCGCCGGCGCGAGGGCCTGTATATCCGCTGTCACGGCGTTCTCCCTGTGATGTTGTCCGACCGATCCGATATGATCTCAGTGACCTTCATCGGCGAGGCCGGTCAAGGCAAGATGCGAGCAGGCTTAAGATGACGGGCGACCCTGACAAGAGCGATGCCAAATCCGCGCGTGAGGCGCGGCTGAAATTGGCGTTGCGCGATAATCTGAAGCGGCGGAAGTCGCAGGCGCGGGGCCGCGCAGGAATGACGATTGTCACGCCGGACGACGATGCAAGGACGCATGACAATGCAGTTTCGCCGGATGCTGTGCCCGATCCCGACGATCGCAACGGATAATTGTTCGGTTGCGGCCGTTTCCGGTCTCAATGTGCGATTTGGCTTGTTTCTTGATTATCTCAGCGCCAAGCACGATCTAGGCTGACATGAGGTGCGGCTCGTCGCGGAGATGGCCGCCTATATTTCCGGCAAGGTGTGACACATGGCGATAGATCCGGCGACAGATCCGGCGGCAACGGCTGGGGAGGCTCCGCAATCGGCGGCCGCAGCGCGAACATTCCCGCGACACGAGCAGACATTTCCGGCACTGACCGATGCCGAGATCGAACGCATGCGCCGGTTCGGCGAGGTTCATCGCTACAAGGACGGCGAACTGCTGTTTGAGACCGGCAAGGTCGGTCCCGGCATGTTCGTTATTCTGTCCGGCCACGTCGCGATCACCCAGCGCGACGGCATGGGTCATGTCACGCCGGTGATCGATCAGGGGCCGGGCCAGTTTCTCGCCGAGGTTGGGCAATTGTCCGGCCGTCATGCGCTGGTAGACGGCACCGCCGAAGGCGACGTCGAAACGCTGCTCATTCCATCGCAGAGTCTGCGCGCGCTGCTGGTCGCCGAAGCCGATCTCGGCGAGCGCATCATGCGTGCGCTGATCCTTCGCCGCGTCAATCTCATTCAGGGCGGTGTCGGCGGCCCGGTGCTGATCGGATCGCCATCGCTGGGCGGCGTGGTGCGTCTGCAGGGCTTTCTGTCGCGCAATGGCAATCCCTATCATCTGCTCGATCCCGCCACCGACAAGGACGCCGCCGATCTGGTGGCGCGTTATTCGCCGTCACCCGCCGACCTGCCGCTGGTGGTGTGTCCGGATGGCACGGTGCTGCGCAATCCTGTGGAAACCGAACTTGCCTACGCGATGGGCATGATCGGCGGTGCCGCAGAGGACAAGCTCTACGATGTCGCCATCGTCGGCGGCGGGCCTGCGGGTCTTGCGACCGCAGTGTATGCGGCGTCCGAAGGATTGTCGGTGGCGGTGGTCGATGCGCGCCATTTCGGCGGACAGGCCGGCGCCAGTGCGCGGATCGAAAACTATCTCGGATTTCCCACCGGCATTTCCGGTCAGGCGTTGGCCGGGCGCGCCTACAATCAGGCCCAGAAATTCGGCGCGGACATGATGATTCCGGTGGCTGTCCAATCGCTCGATTGCTCGAAGAGCGACGGCGCGTTCGGCCTTGCGACCGAATGCGGGCATCTCGTGCGCGCCAAATCCATCGTTGTCGCCAGCGGCGCGCGTTATCGCCGCCCCGATATAAAGAACCTCGACGACTTTGAAGGGCGCGGGGTCTGGTACTGGGCCTCGCCGATCGAAGGGCGGCTCTGCGCGCAGCAGGAGGTCATCCTTGTGGGCGGCGGCAACTCGGCAGGGCAGGCCGCGGTGTTTCTGTCAGGCCACGCCAGCAAGGTGCGGATAATGATCCGCAGCGGCGGTCTCGCTGACAGCATGTCGCGCTATCTGATCGACCGGATCATGGCGACGCCGAACATCGAACTGATGATCCATACCGAAATTGTCGGGCTGGAAGGCGTTGAGGACGGCGGGCTTGAGCGGGTCCGCTGGCGTAACCGGAAGTCGGGCATCGAAACGTCAGGCGAGATCCGCAACGTGTTTCTGTTCGTCGGAGCCGAGCCTGCGACCGCATGGCTGACGGACTGTGGCGTGACGCTCGACCGCACCGGCTTCGTTTTGACCGGCGCGCAGTGCGGGCACCCGGTGTCGGCGCTGCAAACATCCGTGCCGGGCGTGTTCGCTGTGGGCGATGTGCGTTCCGGTTCGGTCAAGCGCGTTGGCGGTGCAATCGGCGAAGGTGCGCAGGTAGTGGCCGCGCTGCATGGCTTTCTTGGCGACAAACCGGCCTAGTCTCTCTACGCTGCGAAACGCCGGATCTTCCATCTCTCCTGTCGAGAGGCCGTGACCATGCCTTGCCAGCACATCGCGCAAATTAAAGATGTCACGCCGAGCGCGCTGGGATGCGAGGAATGCCTCAAGAGCGGCAGTCCATGGCTGCATTTGCGAATCTGCCGGACCTGCGGCCATGTCGGCTGCTGCGACGATTCACCCAACAAGCACGCGACCAAACATTTTCATGCCACCCAGCACCCTGTGATCGAGGGATACGATCCGCCGGAAGGCTGGGGCTGGTGTTACGTCGACGAAGTCATGTTCGATCTGTCGAAGCGCAAGACGCCGCATAACGGTCCGATCCCGCGTTATGACTAAAACACGTTACGACTAAAGAGTGCCGGATCGGCTGCCGGGCATCCTCGGCTTGCCGAATGTTATCTGCCATTGTGATTTTCATAGTCAGGAGATTTTCCGGATGGGTTATTCTTTGCGAATGGCGCGCGATGCGATCTGCGCCGGTCTGATGGCCCTCTCTCTGTTTGTTGCCCTGCCGGATCGTGCGGTTGCACAGGCGATGCCGCAAAGCCGCTCCGCCGAGGTCAACGGCGTGAAACTCAACTATCTGATTGCCGGCACCGGCGATCCCATCGTGCTGCTGCACGGTTATGCGGAAACCAGCCACATGTGGCGGCCGCTGTTTCCGGGACTGGTGAACAGGCACACCGTGATCGCGCCGGACCTGCGCGGCTTCGGCCAGTCGTCCGCGCCGGAAGGCGGTTACACCAAGAAGGAGATGGCGCAGGACATTCATGCGCTGGTGAAAAGTCTCGGATACACCAAAGTCAGGATCGTCGGTCACGACATCGGGTTGATGGTGGCTTATGCCTATGCGGCGCAGTATCCGGCGGAAGTCGATCGCATCGTGCTGATGGATGCCTTTCTGCCCGGCGTCGGTGACTGGAAAAGCGTCTGGCTGCTGCGCGATCTGTGGCATTTCCATTTCTACGGCAAGACGCCGCTGGCATTGGTCAAGGGCCGCGAGCGAATCTATCTCGAACATTTCTGGAATGATTTCGCGGCCGACCCGGCGAAATCCATTTCGCAGAAGGACCGGAAATTCTACGCCAAGGCCTATGCAAAGCCCGGCCACATGAAGGCCGGCTTCGAGGTGTTCCGCGCCTTCGAGAAAGACGCCGACGATTTCGCAGGCTTCGCCAAGACCAAGTTGCCGATGCCGATGCTGGTTCTGTCCGGCGAAAAGGCGGGAGGGACGTTCCTGATCGAGCAGGGCAAGCTCGTCGCCACCGATGTCGAGGGTGTCATCGTCAAAGGTTCGGGGCATTGGCTGATGGAGGAAGCACCGGGCCAGGTGATTCCGAAGCTGGTGGATTTTCTCAACCGCTGACCGGCCGCGCGTCAGGTTGCCTGAAAAATTTGCGGAAGCGCAGCGTTTGGAAATGGAACGTCTGTTGCACTGCCGTGCGCATGATGTAGCCTTGGATCAATTCTAAACAGGGGCGCATCATGATTTTAGGCATGTCTTTGGCGGGCTTTACGGTCTTTCACCTCATCATCAGCATGATCGCTATCGGGCTCGGCTTTGTCGTTGCAGGCGGAATGCTGGCATCGAACCGGCTGCCTGGCTGGACGCTTTGGTTTCTCGTGCTGACGATCCTGACCAGCGCCACCGGCTTCCTGTTTCCTTTCACCAAGCTGCTGCCCTCGCACATCGTCGCCATCATCTCGCTGGTGCTGCTGGCGGTCGCGGTTTATGCGCTGTACGGCAAGGGCCTCTCCGGAATCTGGCGCACGGTCTATGTCGTTACCGCAATGCTGGCGCTCTGGTTCAATGTGTTCGTCCTGATCGCGCAGTCATTCGTGAAGGTTGCAATCCTGAATGTCTATGCGCCGACCGGATCGGAGCCGCCGTTTGCGATCACGCAAGGGATCGTGCTGCTGTTTTTCATCGGTTTGATCGTCCTCGGCATCAAGCGATTCAAAACGGCGTAACGCACGCCCGACAAACAGGAGCGTCGATGAAAGTCATTGTCTTCGGCGCAACCGGCATGGTCGGGCAAGGCGTTCTGCGCGAATGCCTGCGCGATGCCGATGTGACGCAGGTGCTTGTGGTAGGGCGCAGCGCAACCGGGCAGCAGCACGCGAAGCTGCACGAGATCGTCCACAAGGACTTTCTCGATTTCTCGTCCATCGAAAAAGATATCACAGGTCATGACGCCTGCTTCTTTTGTCTCGGCGTGACCTCATTGGGACTCGACGAGGCGCGTTACCGCCATTTGACCTATGACATCACGCTTGCGGCGGCGCGGCCGTTGGCGCGGCTCAATCCCGGCATGACCTTCGTCTATGTCACGGGTGCCAGCACCGACAGCACCGAGCAGGGCCGCGTGATGTGGGCGCGCGTCAAGGGCAAGACCGAGAACGATCTGCTCAAGCTGCCGTTCAAGGCGGCCTACATGTTCCGCCCCGGTGCGATCCAGCCGCTGCATGGCGTTCGCTCGAAAACGGCATGGGTTCAGGCGATCTATGTGGCGACGGGGCCGCTGCTGACCTTCCTGCACCGGGTCGCGCCGAAATATGTCACCACCACCGAGGAGGTCGGCCGCGCCATGCTCGAAGTCGCCAGGCGCGGCTACCCGAAGCCCATTCTGGAAATGGAAGACATTCACAAGGCCGGGGCCTGACCGCACAAGTCCGGGGCCTGATCGTGGCGCGGCGGGGTTGCCGACACAATTCGAGCGACTTTTGAGGTATTAACCTGAAATGCCGGGTTTGGGCGTCCCGGCGCGTGGTTTCCACCTCCGCCGAAACGCGCTAAAAGCCGATTTATCCGCAACAGGGCAGGTTTGGCATGGATCGCATTCGCATTGTCGGCGGCAACAAGCTCAATGGCACGATTCCGATTTCGGGCGCGAAGAACGCAGCCCTGCCGCTGATCATTGCCAGCCTTCTGACCGAGGACACCCTGATCCTCGACAACGTTCCGCGGCTGGCGGACGTCGCGCAGGTACAGCGGATTCTCGGCAATCACGGCATCGACATCATGTCGGCGGGCAAGCGCCCCGGCGATCATGAGTATCAGGGCCAGACCTTGCATATTTCCGCAGCTAACATCATCGACACCACCGCGCCTTACGAACTGGTCTCGACCATGCGCGCCAGCTTCTGGGTGATTGCGCCACTGCTGGCGCGGATGCATGAGGCCAAGGTCTCGTTGCCGGGCGGCTGCGCCATCGGCACGCGCCCTGTGGATCTGCTGATTATGGCGCTGGAAAAGCTTGGCGCGGAGATTCAGATCGACGGCGGCTATGTGATTGCGAAAGCGCCGGGCGGGTTGACCGGTGCGGAGATTAATTTCCCCAAGGTGACGGTCAGCGGCACGCATGTGGCGCTGATGGCTGCGACCTTGGCGAAGGGCACGACCGTCATCACCAATGCGGCCTGCGAGCCCGAGATCGTCGATGTCGCCGACTGCCTCAACAAGATGGGCGCGAAAGTGACCGGCGCGGGTACGCCGCGCATCGTGATCGAAGGCGTGACCAAGTTGCACGGCGCGCGGCATACCGTGTTGCCGGACCGGATCGAGACCGGCACCTATGCCATGGCGGTTGCGATGACCGGCGGCGATGTGCAACTGGCCGGCGCGCGTCCTGAACTGCTGCAATCGGCGCTCGATGTGCTGACCGAGGCTGGCGCGACCATCACGCCGAACAACGAAGGCATCCGTGTGACGCGCAACGGCGCCGGCATCAAGCCGGTCAAGGTTTCGACTGCGCCATTCCCCGGCTTCCCGACCGATCTGCAGGCGCAGCTGATGGCGCTGATGGCCTGCGCCAAAGGCTCGTCGCACATCACCGAAACGATCTTCGAGAACCGTTTCATGCACGTGCAGGAGCTGGCGCGTTTCGGCGCGAGAATCTCTCTCGACGGTGAAACCGCGATCATCGACGGTATCGCCAAGTTGCGCGGTGCGCCGGTGATGGCGACCGACCTGCGTGCCTCCGTGTCGCTGGTGATCGCAGGTTTGGCCGCTGAGGGCGAAACCACCGTCAATCGCGTCTATCATCTCGACCGAGGTTTCGAGCGGCTCGAGGAAAAATTGTCGGCTTGCGGCGCGACCATCGAGCGCATCAGCGGGTAATTTCCCGAAGCGGGACAAGGCGGGACCATGTCGCAGAACAAAGCGTCTCAGCAGAAGTTTTCTCAACGCAAGCTTGCCGCGCTGGATGACGATGATCTCGCGGTGATTTCCGCGCATGTGCAGGACGCGGCGGTGGTTGCGGGCGACATTCTCTGGCGGCAGGACGAGAAGCGCCTTGTGGTCGCCATGCGGCGGCTCGACTGCGAGGACATTCTGGCAGGCGACTGCATCCCGCGCCGGTTGATCTCGGCGCTTCGTTTTGACCGTGTGCTGTCGTGCCAATCGCGCGAGATCGATATGGACGCCCCGGAACTGCCCCTGACCCTGCTCGGGCTGGAATTCCATCCGGGCAAGACGCCGGGTGGTCAGGTGATGCTGCTGTTCGCCAGTGGCGGGGTGTTGCGGCTCGAGGTCGAGTGCCTTGAATGCGAACTGGCCGATCTTGGCCTGGACAGTCTGGACGCCAATCTGGTGGACAGCGCCGCAGCTACCTAATCCGCCTGCGGGCACAGACATTTAGCAACCAATCCGGGCGGTCCCGCTCGCGGTTTCATTCTGGGAATGTTATGGGTTGACGGTGATCTGGCTCCGCGCCAATCACGACGCCTTCAAAGATTTGCCGGACCCTGGAATGCCGATCCGCCTCACCAGCCACAGCGCCGACTTCAGCGAGCGCTTCAACGCCTTTCTCGACATGAAGCGGGAGGTCTCCGCCGATATTGACGCCGCGGCCCGCGCCATCGTCGACGATGTGGCCAAGCATGGGGATGCGGCGCTGATCGCCGCAACAAAGAAATTCGACCGGCTCGATGTGGCGGCCACCGGATTGCGGATCACACCTGCCGAAATCGATGCGGCGGTGAAAGCCTGCGATCCGGCGACGCTCGACGCGCTGAAGTTCGCGCGCGACCGCATCGAGGTGTTTCACCAGCGGCAACTGCCGAAGGACGAACGCTTCACCGATGCTGCCGGTGTCGAACTCGGCTGGCGCTGGAGCGCCGTCGAGGCGGTTGGATTGTATGTGCCGGGCGGCACTGCGGCCTATCCGTCGTCGGTGCTGATGAATGCGGTGCCTGCGAAGGTCGCGGGCGTCGGGCGCGTGGTGATGGTGGTGCCG
>CALRLJ020000015.1:0-20057 GCA_943368635.1 Sediminibacterium ginsengisoli
GCCGGATCGTCCGCTCGGCCTGAGCCGGTGCGATGCTAGGCAGATTCCGAACCGATGAGTAGCCGTGGCCCCGTGGGTCTGATCTCTGGAAAGAGGCCGCCAGAAACGACTAAGCCGCCTTGCGGCGGCTTGTCATTCGAAATGGACGACCCGGAGGATCGTGCATCGGCCAAGACATTTTCTGGAGCGGGCGAAGGGATTCGAACCCTCGACCCCGACCTTGGCAAGGTCGTGCTCTACCCCTGAGCTACACCCGCATCACAGAGAATTGGCGGGGCGCAAGCGCGCCGCCGGGCAAACCTATGCCAAAAGCGGCCACGCAATGCAACAGGGCGAATGACCTTAAGAAGCAGGGTTTGTACGCCCGGTTCCGGCGTTTTCGGCCAAATCGATGTTTCCAAAGGTTTTTGCGGCATTTCGGCGATTGAAAATCGGCCCATGGACCGCCATTTATGGTTCCGGCCATGCTAGAAGCGGGCGCAACACCACCAAAGAAATCGGCAGGCGAGGATCACGTGACAATAGTCGAGCAAGGCACCGGACCCGCGGCGGCGCTGCCGCCGGACCTGATCAAAGACACCACGACCCAAACCTTCGTGAAGGACGTCATCGAGGAATCGAAGCGGCAGCCGGTCCTGATCGACTTCTGGGCGCCATGGTGCGGCCCCTGCAAGCAGCTGACACCGATCATTGAGAAGGCCGTTCGTTCCGCCAAGGGCAAGGTCAAGCTGGTCAAAATGAACATCGACGACCATCCGGCCATTCCGGGGCAGATGGGCATCCAGTCGATTCCCGCCGTCATCGCCTTCGTCAACGGCCAGCCCGCCGATGGCTTCATGGGTGCTGTGCCCGAAAGCCAGGTCACCGCCTTCATCGACAAGTTGACCCAGGGCATGGCCGCGCCGGAAGACGACGTTGCCTTGATTCTGAATGAGGCCGAGGCCGCGATGGCCGCGGGCGATCCGGCCACCGCCGCCTCGATCTATGCCGAAGTCCTCGGCATCGACGCCACCAATCTTGTCGCGCTTGCCGGCCTTGCGCGGTGCTACGTCACCGCCGGCGCGCTGGAACAGGCCAAGCAGACGCTGGCGATGGTGCCGGAATCCAAGCGCGGCGATGCTTCGATTTCCGCGGTGCAGACGATGCTCGATCTTGCCGAACAGGCCAAAGCCGTCGGTCCCGTTGCCGAACTGGAGCAGAAGGTCGCCGCCGATCCGCTCGATCATCAGGCGCGCTTCGATCTTGCGGTGGCGCTCAATGCCGGCGGCAAGCGCGCAGAGGCCGCCGGCCATCTGCTGGATATCGTCAAGCGCGACCGCAAATGGGACGAAGACGGCGCGCGCAAAAAGCTCGTGCAATTCTTCGAGGCGTGGGGTCCGGATGACGATGCGACCGTTGACGGCCGTAAACGTCTGTCGACGATTCTTTTCTCCTGAAGTTCGTTACGGGGCTTCGTACGTCTGACGTGAGGGAAGCGGATGCCGATCAACGCTGAATATCGTGGGCCCGCCGATCTGCCGAAAGTCATTCCGGTGTTTCCGCTGCCCGGAGCGTTGTTGCTGCCGCGCGGCCAGATGCCGCTCAATATTTTCGAGCCGCGCTATCTTCAGATGATCGACGACGCGCTGCGCGACGGCCACCGCCTGATCGGAATGATCCAGCCCGATGTCACGCATTCTCACAGCAATGAGCGGCCGGCTTTGTTCAAGGTCGGCTGCGTCGGACGCATCACCCAGCTCGCCGAATCCGGCGATGGCCGCTACATCCTTGAACTGACCGGCGTTGCCCGCTTCAAGGTGCTCGAGGAAAACACCGTGCTGACGCCGTACCGTCAGTGCCGCGTCGACTTCGGCGCCTTCATCGACGATTTCACCGCGCGCAAGGGTGAAGAAAACGTCGATCGCAAAGCGCTGCTTGTCGCGCTGACGCAGTTCCTGAAAGTCAACCAGCTCAAGGTCGATTGGGAAGGCATTGAAAGCGCGCCCAACGAGGCGCTGGTCAATGCACTGGCGATGATGTCGCCCTATGGACCGGCGGAAAAGCAGGCCCTGCTGGAAGCGCCGGACCTCAAGACCCGCGCCGAAATCCTGATCGCCGTCACCGAAATGGATCTGGCCAAGAAGCAGACATCCGGCGATCCGCCGCTGCAGTAACTAACGGTCCTTAGTTAGGCATGACCTATTCCGAAAACCGGTTCCCACTTTTCGGGGTCGTGCCTTAGTATCCCGCGATCCCGAGCGCGACCACACCACTCAGCAACATCCATCCAAAGTGACGCCCGCGCGTGGCGTAGGCATTGGCGATTGCGGCGAAAGCAAACACGACCGCAAACGTCGCCACGATCCAGTGGCGCGCCGGTTCCGAAGCCATATAGGGCGCTAGGATCAGAAGCACACCGCCGCCGATCCACGCCAACGTGCCGGCCTGCCAGACTAGCCGTATCAGCGTCCGCAGCCGCGGCGGTTCGATGGTCGCACGTGCAAACACTTTGGTCTCACCGAGCACGCCGTGGATCAGCGACACGACAATCGCGAGGCATCCCGAGGCTTGCAGCATCAGATCGCGCATCGGATTCTCTCCCGGCAAGTAAACATACATAACTGTATGGTCTATGCACCCACCGCTGGCGCTTGTCAATACAGTTGTGTGTGGTACGTTGATGGAGGAGTTCACTGGTGAAGAACGTCGCGAAAACCGACCAGCTATCCGCCAACGACTGGCTCGATCGGGGCCTGAAAACGCTAACTGAAAGCGGTTTCACGGCGCTGAAAGCCGAACCGCTGGCGAAGGCGATGGGGGTCTCGCGCGGCAGCTTCTACTGGCATTTCGCCGATGTCGGCGCGTTTCATACTGCCCTGCTCAAGCGCTGGCGCGACGTCTCGACCGAGCAGATCATCGCCAATCTTGAGCAATCCAAGGATCGGCAGGCACCGCTCAACGTGCTGCTGCGCGGAGCTTTCAGCAACAGGCTCCCGGTCGAGGTGGCGATACGCAGCTGGGCCACGGTGGATGCGGCAGCACGGGCCGCAGTGCAGGCCATCGACAAGCGACGGCTGTCCTACATCGAGAGCCTTTTGACCGCGGCTGGATGTCCGCCGGATGTGGCGCGGGCGCGAGCACAGATTCTCTATTGGGCGTTTCTCGGCTTCACCCTGTCGGACAAGCCTCTGCCCAAGCAGCGGCAGGCCGAAATCCTCGATGAATTGATCGGGATCGCCAATGCACCGGCCTGACAGTGACGACAACGAAACCGCACCGCCTGTTGATCCGGGCTGCCGCGGGTGTGATACAAAGAGCCAAATACCGATGTGGAGTTGACCTATGACGACCTCGCCGACCGAGCGACCCGAAAGCGCCGTCGATCCGAAACTTCTGGAAATTCTGGTGTGCCCGCAGACAAAGGGGCCGCTGGAGTTCGACAGCGCGCGGCAGGAACTGATTTCGCGTTCGGCGAAGCTCGCCTATCCGATCCGCGACGGGATTCCGATCATGCTGCCGGAAGAAGCACGGCGCATCGATTAAGCCGCCGCCAGCCCCGACCCTGAAGCCCGACACCTCAATCCCGGATATTTCCCATGTCAACGACCGCGCTCGACCTCTGGTACGACTACATGAAATCCCACGACCAGAAGGCGCTGTGGGATCTGCTTCACCCCGACGTGGTTTTCGAAAGCCCAGTCGTCCACACGCCGCAACGCGGACGCGACATCACGTTCAAGTATCTCGCCAGCGCCGGATCGGTGCTTGGCGGTCCCGGCTTCAAGTATCTCGGCGAGTGGCACAACAAGAGCGGCGCGGTGCTGGAGTTCGAGAACGAGGTCGAGGGAATCAAGATCAACGGCGTCGACATCATCACGTTCAGCGATGACGGACGCCAGATCAAGCATTTCAAGGTGATGGTGCGGCCGCTCAAGGCAATCAACCTGCTGCATCGCCTGATGGGCGAGCAGTTGATGAAGCAAGCCTAGAGCGCCTCGCCGCGCAGCAGCCGCGGCACTTCGCCGGACAATCCCGCCGCCTGACGAATGAACGCGCTTTTCAGCGGCGGCACGCGATCGACCAGTCCAAGACCGATGTCGCGCACGGTGCGCAACAATGTCGATTTGTTCGAGAACAGCATGTTGAGCGAATTGGTGGCGACGCCCATTGCCACCGTGTCGAAGCGCCGCCAGCGCTGATAGCGCTCAAGCACATCCACCTGCCCCGGATCGATGCCGAGCCGCGCGGCATCGACGATCACTTCCGCCAGCGCCGCCGCGTCCTTCAGGCCCATATTCAGCCCCTGCCCTGCAATGGGATGAATCACATGCGCAGCGTCGCCGACTAACGCGAGGCGTTCTGCGATAAACGAGCGCGCCACGAAATAGCCGAGCGGAAACGCGCGCGGCTTGTCCAGCGCCTTGACGTCACCGAGATGCAACCCGAACCGGGTTTCCAGTTCGCTCTGAAACTCGCTGTCGGGCAGATCGACGATGCGCGCCGCCTCACGGCGGCTCTCGGTCCAGACCAACGATGACCGGTTGCCTTTCAACGGCAGGATCGCGAACGGACCCGCAGGCAGAAAATGTTCTTCGGCGCGGCCGCGATGATCGCGCTCGTGCCCGACAGTGACGACGATGCCGGATTGATCGTAATCCCAGCCGTGGGTCGCAATACCTGCGCGCTCGCGCAGCTTCGAGCGCGCGCCATCGGCCGCAATCAGCAAACTTGCGTCGATCGTGCGGCCATCGCTCAGCGTGACGCGCGTGCCTTCGGGACTTGAGTCATAGGCCGAGACAGCAACGGCATTGAGTTCGATGCCTTCGGAATCCGCGCGGGCCACCAGCGCGTCGATCAGACGGCGGTTCTCGACCATGTGCGCGAACGGCTCACCGGGTTCGACCTCGCCGCCGAAGGTCAGGAAGATGGGGCGTGTCGCATCTTCAAGCCGCGAGTCGGTCACCACCATGTCGAGGATCGGCTGGGCGGTATCCGCCACCTGATCCCAGACACCGACCACCTCGAACAGGCGGCGGCACGCCGCGACGATTGCCGATGCACGCGGATCGCGGCTCGGCTTCATCGCAAAAGCCGGATCGGCGACAACGATTGGAATCTCGGGACCGAGGCCCTGCCGCAGCGCCAGCGCCAGTCCAAGACCGGCGAATGCGCCTCCTCCGATCACGATGCTTCGCTGTGCCGACATGATACCCCGGTATATCTGAACCGCCCTTGCCTCAGGCCCATTCATAAGGGAAATATGACTTGTGAATGGGTCCGGAAGATGGACCCTCGCTGTTTATCAGGGTTTGCGGGCCATCGGAAACCGCTCCGTGTCCCTGAATGCCGAAGATCGGAACATCGTGAATGTCGAAAAGCCTGATTGATCTGCTGTCGATCCTCGATATCGAACAGTTAGAGGTAAACCTGTTTCGCGGCGTCAGCCCCAAGACACGCTGGCAGCGCGTGTTCGGCGGACAGGTGATCGGTCAGGCGATGGTGGCGGCTTGCCGCACCGTCGAGAACGTCGAAAAGCGGCTGCCGCATTCGCTGCATTGCTATTTCATCCTGCCCGGCGATCCGCAGATTCCGATTGTGTATGAAGTCGAGCGGCTGCGCGACGGCAAGAGCTATTCGACCCGGCGCGTCACCGCGATCCAGCACGGACATGCGATCTTCTCGATCATGGTGTCATTTCACGCCGAGGAGGAAGGCTCGTTCAATCATCAGGACAAGATGCCGGACGTGCCGCCGCCGGAAAAGCTGACTGCGGAAGAGGTGTCCAAGCAGCCGATGTTCAAGGAGATGCCGGACTTCATCCGGCGTTACTACGAATCCGACCGGCCGATTGAATTGCGCCCGGTCGAACTCGGCCGTTACTTCGGCCAGAAGATCGACGACGGCCGCATCCATGTCTGGATTCGCACGGTTGCGAAATTGCCGGACGATCCGGCGCTGCACATGTGCGCGCTGGCTTACGCGTCGGACTTCTCGCTGCTCGATGCGGTGATGGCGCGTTACGGACGCACGCTATTCGATCAACGCATGATGCCCGCGAGCCTCGATCACGCGATGTGGTTTCACCGCCCGTTCCGCGCCGACGAATGGCTGCTCTACAGTCAGGATTCACCGAGCGCGCAGGACGGACGCGGCCTGACACGCGGTCTGATCTTCAAGCAAGACGGCACGCTGGTTGCGTCGGTCGCGCAAGAAGGCTCGGTGCGCGAGCGCAAAGAAAAGCCCAAAACGTAAGGGCCAGCGACTTTAACGTCATTGCGAGCCAACGGGTCGGCGCATGCGCCGCCCGATGACAGGCTCCACGAAGGAATCCAGACTCCTGGAAGACTGGATTGCTTCGTCGCAAGCGCTCTTCGCAATGACGTTTGTTTATCCCGGCTTTTACGCCAGCCGCTCCTCTGCGGAAAACTGCGACACGTACCAGCGGGTGTACCAACCCAACACCCACGGAATCGGAATGATCAAAACCGAGCCGATGGAGAAGACCAGCGTTCGCCACAACGTCTCCAGTCCGGTTGCGTTGAACGAAATCGCGCGCCGCGTGCCCGCGATGTTGCTGCATGTCCATCGCATCCAAGCGGTCAGAACCCACGCCCAGCCGATGATGGTGATGAAGGACAGCCCCAGCAAAAGGTGCCAGCCGATATAGATCCACGGGCTGCCGTTGAAGGAGAGCTGGAGCGATCGCCCCTCCGCCGTGATGTTGGCCATCACCCACCGCACCGTGAGCCACGACAAATACGCCTGAAGCGGAAACAGCAAATACTCGATGAACGGAATGCCGGTGATTCCGACATATGTCATCAGCGCCAACCCAACGAACACGTACCAGATGTCGAGCGGCTTTCCTGTGAAACCGAGGTATCCCCGCTGCGGCACATGAACCCGCGAAATGATCCAGCCGTAGAAACTGGTGGCGACCCAGGGCGCCGGAATCACCAGCAGGAAGCCGACCAGGAAAACGAGCGCACGGCCGAGCATTTCCCAGATGCCGATCTCGATCGACAAAGATCCGCCGGATTGGTCGCCATTGGCGGACGGCGCTGAGGCCGCCGGACGCGGAATGGCCGGCGGCGCGACACCCCCTGAAAGCAGTCCGGGAATATCTCCGGCATATTGCCAGTCCTGCATGCCGTCAGCCCAGACATAGGTGTCCGCCCGGACATTTCCACGCGCGATCAGGTCGCGAAACTCCTGCTCGGAATAGGGACCGTCCTGCTTATCTCCGGCGGCAACAAACCAAGTTCGGCCCGGCATGATGTTTCCTTTATCTTTGGAAAGTGGAGCGCCGGACCGGCCGCAGGACGCCCGTCCCGCAGCATCTATAAGGATCGCAATCGGTCTCAGCCCCCGAGATAACCGATGCTACAAACTGACCGCGCGCTGCCGCAACGGTTTTCGACCGCGCCTGCATATTTTTCTGCCCCTTTGCCCAAAAAGGTAGCGGATTCGCGCAGTCCCGCGTAAAGACTCATAGCGTCGCCGCACTGATTTAAGGGATGAAGAGCGCCCATGAAGCTTATCACCGCCATCATCAAGCCCTTCAAACTTGAAGAGGTCCGTCTGGCCCTGACCGAGATCGGGGTTCACGGCATGACCGTCACTGAGGTGAAGGGGTTCGGCCGCCAGAAGGGGCACACCGAGATTTATCGCGGCGCCGAATACATCGTGAATTTCCTGCCCAAGCTGCGGATCGAAATCGCGGTCGGAAGCGATATTGCCGACAAGGCCGTGCAGGTCATCACCTCCGGCGCACGCACCGGGCAGATCGGCGACGGCAAGGTTTTCGTCACGCCGATCGAGAATGCCGTCCGCATCCGCACAGGCGAAACCGACAACGACGCGCTCTAAATACTTTTTCTGAATAAGCATCACCAAGCGACTGTAACGGCGCGTGCAAGACGCCGGAAAGTCTTCCTTGCCGGGGGGATTATCATGCTGAGATTACCGCGTGCGGTCGCACATTTTGCGACGGCGGCTTTCGTTGCAGCCTTTACCTTCACGCTTGCAACGCCGGCTCTCGCTGAACCTGCAAAAATCGATGCCGCCGACACCGCGTGGATGATTACGGCGACAGCACTCGTCCTGATGATGACGATACCGGGTCTTGCGCTGTTCTATGCCGGCATGGTGCGCAAGAAGAACGTGCTGGCGACGATGGCGCAAAGCCTGATCGCGGTGGCGCTGATTTCAATTCTCTGGGTGATCTACGGCTACAGCCTGGTGTTCGCCGGCGACGGCGCGTGGCTCGGTACATTCGAGCGCATCCTGCTGTCCGGCATGACCATGGACGGCGTCAACACAGCCGCCAAGACGATCCCGGAAGCTCTGTTCATTATCTACCAAATGACTTTCGCGGTAATCACCGTTGCACTCGTCGCCGGATCGGTGGCGGACCGGATGCGGTTTTCATCCTACGTGCTGTTTTGTATCGGCTGGTTCACGGTCGTCTACATTCCGCTGGCACACTGGGTGTGGGGCGGCGGGTTTCTCGCGCAAGCCGGCGTTCTGGATTTTGCCGGCGGCCTTGTCGTGCATCTCAGCGCGGGCACCGCCGGCCTCGTGGCAGCATTGGTGATGGGGCGCCGCCGCGGTTACGGCACGGAAAATTTGTCGCCTCACGATCTCTCGCTCGCCGTAATCGGCACCGGCCTGTTGTGGGTCGGCTGGTTCGGTTTCAACGGCGGCTCGGCCTTGCAGGCCAATTCGCGCGCAGTGATGGCGATCCTCTCGACGCATCTGGCGGCTTGCGCCGGCGCGCTGACATGGACCGCGATCGAATGGATCACGCGGCGCAAGCCGTCGGTGCTCGGCATGATCTCAGGCGCCGTCGCCGGTCTCGGCACCATCACGCCCGCCTCGGGCTTTGTGGAGCCGTGGCATGGCATCGTGATCGGCGTCGTCGCCGGCGCGGTCTGCTTCTGGGCCTGTACCAGCCTCAAGCATCGCTTCAACTATGACGACACGCTGGACGTGTTCGGCATTCACGGTATCGGCGGACTGCTCGGCACCCTGATGACCGGAATTTTCGCCACCGCCGCCATCGGCGGGAGCGCGGGATTGATCGAGGGTAACCCCAAACTACTGCTGACTCAGGCTTACGGTGTGGCTGTGGTGTTCGTCTGGACCGGGGGAATGACCTTCGTTTTGCTGAAGGTCATCGACATGCTGGCCGGGCTGCGGGTTTCGCACGAACACGAAGTCGAGGGGCTGGACATCACCCAGCACGGCGAAGCCCTCCAATAAACGCCCGAATTGATCGGGATCTGAGCCCTTCCACTGGGCCTGGATACCTTTTGCTTGTCCGCTGGGCATGAATGTGTCGGCGATCTGACCTGCCTATGTTTTTGGCATTTCTGTCACTCTTTTAGGCGGAGCAAAACCACCTAATTCCTTCGCACCCCCGACGAAGCCAAAAACCCTCGGATTCATAAACCGTTAGGGATTTTGGCCGTTCTGGCACGGCATTTGATTCTAAGGGATCCGGCTGTGCCCGTGGAGTGATCTTTCTTCGCGCGGTGACCCTCAGTCGAGATCGCCCGGTTTTGTACCGACCGGGCCCAAGCGGGGAAGAATCCATGAAAATTGTTATGGCCATCATCAAGCCATTCAAGCTGGAAGAGGTCCGCGATGCCCTGACCGCCATCGGCGTTCACGGTCTCACGGTGACGGAAGTCAAGGGATATGGCCGCCAGAAAGGCCATACGGAAATCTATCGCGGCGCTGAATACGCCGTGAGCTTCCTGCCCAAGATCAAAATCGAGGTCGCTGTCGCCTCAACCCAAGTCGACAAGACCATCGAAGCGATCACCGGTGCTGCAAAGACCGGCCAGATCGGCGACGGCAAGATCTTCGTCATCAATCTCGACCATGCGGTGCGTATCCGTACGGGCGAGGCTGATGCCGCGGCGCTTTGATTTCGCGCAAACCTCATCTTATCAGGAGTACAAACAAATGACGTTCAAGCGTCCCACCAGCGCGGGATTGGCAGCTCTCGCCGTCGGCATGTTCGCCACGACCGCAGCCTACGCAGCGCCGACCATCAACAAAGGCGATAATGCATGGATGATGACATCGACAGTTCTCGTGCTGTTGATGACCATCCCCGGCCTCGCGCTGTTCTACGGCGGTCTCGTCCGTTCCAAGAACATGCTCTCCATTCTGATGCAGGTGTTCTACACCGTCTGCATCGTCTGCATCATCTACGCAGTCTATGGATACAGCCTCGCCTTCACCGGCGGCTCCGACTTCATCGGCGGTTTCTCCAAGGCATTCCTCTCGGGCGTCACCACCGACTCGATGGCGGCGACGTTCTCGGTCGATGCGAACATCTCGGAAATGATTTATTTCTGCTTCCAGATGACCTTCGCCGCGATCACCCCGGCTCTCATCGTCGGCGCCTTCGCCGAACGCATGAAATTCGCGGCAATCGCCCTGTTCGTTCCGCTCTGGGTGACGCTGATCTACTTCCCGATGGCTCACATGGTTTGGTACTGGGCCGGACCGGATGCGATCACCGATGCGGTCAAGGCGCTCGCAGCCGCGGCTGACGGCGCTGCAAAGACTGCGGCTCAGGCGAAACTCGACGAAGTGCTGGCCGACGGCGGCTTCATCTTCAAAAAGGGCGCGCTGGACTTCGCAGGCGGCACGGTCGTGCACATCAACGCAGGTATCGCGGGTCTCGTCGGCGCTCTTCTGATCGGCAAGCGCACCGGCTACGGCAAGGAGCTGATGGCTCCGCACTCGCTGACCATGACCATGATCGGCGCTTCACTGCTCTGGGTGGGCTGGTTCGGCTTCAACGCCGGATCGAACCTCGAAGCCAATGGCGGCGCTGCTCTCGCGATGACCAACTCCTTCCTGGCAACCGCTGCTGCGGCCCTGTCCTGGATGTTCGCGGAATGGATGATCAAGGGCCATCCGTCGGTACTCGGCGCGTTGTCGGGTGCGGTTGCCGGTCTCGTCGCTGTCACTCCGGCTTGCGGTTTCGCAGGCCCGATGGGTGCGATCGTTCTCGGCCTCGTCGTCGGTGTCGTCTGCCTGTTCTTCTGCACCGTGGTGAAGAATGCGCTCGGCTATGACGACTCGCTCGACGTGTTCGGCGTCCACTGCATCGGCGGCATCGTCGGCGCTCTCGGCACCGGTATCCTTGTCAACCCGGCCCTCGGCGGCACGGGCGTCATGGACTACGTCACCGGCAAGATCGGCGACTACGATCTGGTCGCCCAGATGATCTCGCAGAGCTGGGGCGTTGGCATCACCATCCTGCTGTCGGGCATCGGTTCGGCGATCCTCTACAAGGTCGTCGATGTGATCATCGGTCTGCGCGTTCCGGTCGAAGCCGAGCGCGAAGGTCTCGACATCACCGACCACACGGAGCGTGCGTACAACATGTAACCGGCATGACCCGGATCGGAACGGCCGCGTTAGCGCAAAGTGGGAACCGGTTTTCCGAAAAGGTCATGCTCTAAAAACAACGACAACGGTTGGGGCACAAACCCGGCAATGCCCCGTCCGTCGGAGGGCCCCAGCGCAAGCTGGGGCCCTTACTTTTTACGCCTTGCATCAAACCGATAGACCCGGCGGGCGGCGATGGTTAATCGCGTCTTAACCTCGCCGCACCTATGGTGATGTGATCCAATCCTGCGCGATCCCGAGATCGATCTCGGGGGATCGGCGGACCTTAAAGTGCTGGCGTTTCTCGAATGGCGATAACCGCTTCTTCCCGCTCGGCTTCCGCTGCCGGCGCCCAAGAGGGTGCTTCGGCCGGCGAGCGCTCCCCCTTTGCCCGGTTGACCGATCTGCTGGCTCCCCATACGCCGGGTAAGCCTTTGATAAACCTGTCACTTGGCGAACCGCAGCATCCCGTGCCGGGCTTCGTCGGGCCGGTGCTGGCTAAGCATGTCAACGACTTCGGCCGCTACCCGGTGGCAAAGGGCACCGAGCCGTTCCGGCAGGCCGCCGCGACCTGGGCCACCAGGCGATTCGGCCTGTCCAAAGCGGTCGATCCCGAGAGCGAAATTCTGGTGCTCAACGGCAGCCGCGAGGGGCTGTTTTTTGCAGCCATTGCCGCCGCCCGTTATGTCGGTCCGCGCAAGGGCGCGCCCGCGATCCTGATGCCCAATCCGTTTTATCCGGCCTATGCCGCCGGTGCCCGCGCTGCCGGATGCGAAGCGGTGTTTCTACCCACCACGCGCGACAATGGATTTTTGCCCGATCTGGATTCACTGAGCGTCGAGACCCTCGACCGGACCGTGGCGTTCTATCTTGCGTCACCCGCCAATCCGCAAGGCGCGGTCGCGTCGCGCGCTTACTTCGATCGCGTGAAACAACTCGCCGATCGTCACGGCTTCATCGTGTTGAGCGACGAATGCTATTCCGAAATCTACACGCAGGATGCGCCGGGCAGCATGCTCGCGTCCGCCGGGAATGATTTCGCCAACGTGGTTGCGTTCCAGTCGCTCTCGAAGCGTTCGAATCTGCCGGGCATGCGGGTCGGCTTTGTTGCCGGCGACGCAAAATTTCTCGCGCGCTTCCACGAGTTGCGCAACGTGGCCGCCCCTCAGGTGCCGGTGCCGTTGCAGCATGTCGCTGTCGCCGCCTATGGCGACGAGGCCCATGTCGACGAGAACCGCAGGCTCTACCGGATCAAGTTCGACCTCGCGGATCAGATCCTCGGCGACCGGTTCGGTTATAAGCGGCCGGCCGGTGGCTTCTGCATCTGGCTCGATGTCTCCGAACACGGCGGCGATGAAGCCGCGACCGTGAATCTTTTCAAGCACGGCGGCGTGCGGGTCATTCCCGGAAGTTATCTGGCGCGTCCGCAATCCGACGGCAGCAATCCTGGCGCCGGATACATCCGCGTCGCCATGGTGCAGGACAGTGAAACAACGGCTGAGGCGTTGCACCGTATGGTCGACGTCCTGAACGAAGCTCGGGGCTCGTAAAAATATGCCAGCGATCGAACGCGTCATTCCCATCGTCGGCCAGATCTCGGACCCATTGCGCGAAATGCTGGCGCGACGCCTGCGCGAACTCACCGGCCTCGGCGTGATCGCGCTCTCCTGTGTCGTTGCCGCCGCCCTGATGACGTGGTCGGTGCAGGATCCCAGTCTCAGCCACGCAACATCCGGCGCCATCCGGAATCTGATGGGCCGGCCCGGCGCCATCGGCGCCGACATGCTGATGCAGATCCTCGGACTCGGCGCGATCATGCTGATCCTGCCGGTCGCGGTGTGGGGCTGGCGTCTGGTCACCCATCGCAATTTCGACCGCGAAGCCCTGCGGATCGCCTGCTGGATTCTGTGCGCGGTGATCGCGGCGGGATTCGCAAGCTGCCTGCCGCGCAGCGGCGCATGGCCGCTGCCCACCGGACTCGGTGGCGTGGTCGGCGACGCACTGGTGCGCTTTCCGGCCGTCGTGTTCGGTCCTCCCGGCGCGATCTATCGCAGCGTGCTGGGTGTGATCCTGTTCGCGGCGATGATTGGAAGTTTCGCCTTTGCCTGCGGCGCAGGCGCAAAAGAAAAGATCGTCGAGCGCACGCGACCGCCGATGATCGAAGACGAAGACGATTTCGAGGACAACGACCGTGGATCGATTTCGCTCGGATGGCTGGTCCACGCCGCGATGAGCGCGAAAGCCCGCGTCGTCCGCATGGCTTCCGCTGTTTTCGCGATGCTGGTCGGACGTGCGGAATCCCGCAACACCCCGTCGTTCGAGCGCACGGAGCCTCATCTCGGCAGCGGACGCCGGGCGCCGTCGCTGGTGCCGCAAGCCGAGGATGAATACGAAGAGGACGAGGAAGAAGAGGACGACGAGGAAGAGGAAGAAGAGCCCGTCTCCCGCGCCAAACGCAAGGGCGCCGAGCCGAAGGCGTCGAAGCGCAAGGGCGCTTTCGTGCTGCCGCCGATCTCCGTGCTGGCCGCGCCCAAGTCAACGGATCGTCAGCCTTTGAGCAAGGACGAGCTGGAAGCCAACTCGCGCGCGCTGGAAGGCGTGTTGCAGGACTTCGGCGTGCGCGGCGAAATCACCAACGCGCATCCCGGCCCCGTTGTCACGCTGTACGAGCTTGAACCTGCCCCCGGCATCAAGTCCTCGCGCGTGATCGGCCTTGCCGACGACATCGCCCGCTCGATGAGTGCTGTGTCGGCGCGTGTCGCCGTGGTGCCCGGCCGCAACGCCATCGGCATCGAGCTGCCGAACCAGCATCGCGAAAAGGTTTATCTGCGCGAACTGCTGGTCGCTAAGGAAGGCAACGAGTCATCCGCCAAGCTGCCGCTGTGCCTCGGCAAGACCATCGGCGGCGTCTCGACCATCGTCGATCTCGCCCGCATGCCGCACTTGCTGATCGCCGGCACCACCGGCTCCGGCAAATCGGTGGCCATCAACACCATGATCCTGTCGCTGGTCTATCGCCTGCGTCCGGACCAGTGCCGCCTGATCATGGTCGATCCGAAGATGCTCGAACTGTCGGTCTATGACGGCATTCCGCATTTGCTGACGCCGGTCGTGACCGATCCGAAGAAAGCCGTTGTCGCGCTGAAATGGGCCGTGCGCGAAATGGAGCAGCGTTACAAGAACATGTCGAAGCTCGGCGTGCGCAACATCGACGGTTACAACGCCCGCGTCGCCGAAGCCAAGGCCAAGGGTGAAGAGCTGACCCGCACCGTTCATACCGGCTTCGACAAGGAAACCGGCAAGGCGATCTACGAGGAAGAGAAACTCGAACTCGAGCCGTTGCCCTTCATCGTTATCATCGTCGACGAAATGGCCGACCTGATGATGGTCGCCGGCAAGGACATCGAAGGCGCGGTGCAGCGTCTCGCGCAAATGGCGCGCGCCGCCGGACTGCATGTCATTCTCGCAACACAGCGTCCGTCGGTAGACGTCATCACCGGCACCATAAAGGCGAACTTCCCGACCCGCATTTCCTTCCAGGTGACGTCGAAGATCGACAGCCGCACCATCCTCGGTGAAATGGGCGCCGAGCAACTGCTCGGTCAGGGCGACATGCTGTACATGGCCGGCGGCGGCCGTATCAGCCGCGTCCACGGACCTTTCGTGTCGGACGAAGAAGTCGAAAAGATCGTCCGCCATCTCAAGGCGCAAGGTCAGCCGGAATATCTCGAAGCGGTCACCGCGGAAGAAGAAACCGACGAGGACGGCAATGCCGTGTTCGACGGAACCAGCATGGGCGCGAACGGCGGCGAAGGCGACCTGTTCTCGCAAGCCGTGGCGATCGTGAAGCGCGACCGCAAGGCCTCGACCAGCTACATTCAGCGCAGGCTCCAGATCGGCTACAACCGCGCCGCCACCTTGATGGAACGGATGGAGCTGGAAGGGATCGTCGGGCAGCCGAATCATGCCGGCAAACGTGAGATTCTGGTCGCCGAGGAAGACGAACGATTTGGCTAGGAACACGCTGTTCGCAGCCGCGAAATCGCCATAGCTTGGGGGTAGCCCCAACGGAAAGATCACACGACATCCCGACAGGACGGACCGTTGAGAAAATTCCACCGCCATCAGCCGTTCTGCCGCAAACAGCTCTCTGCGCAGCGTTTTTTCGCTATGAAGTTGCCCGCTGCCGCCCTCGCGACGGCGATTGCCGCGACCCTGATGATGTCGACGGCCTCAGCCCAGGCGGTCCCGGTGCCGAAGCCGGCACCGAAACCCCGCACCGACATCCCGAAACAGGCCCTGCCGTCTCCCGTGATTCCCGGTCCGTCGGCGGCAGCCCCGCCGACACCGATCATCCCGGATTTGCGCAGTCTGTTCGGCGGCGGCACGCCGACCTTCGATGCCAACCAGAAGGCGCTGGCAAGCAGGGTCAGCACCTATCTCTCCTCACTCGTAAACGTCTCCGGTAACTTCGTGCAGGTCGGCCCCGACGGCAGCCGCACCACCGGCGATTTTTACATCCAGAAGCCCGGCAAAATCCGTTTTGAGTACGACGACCCGAGTCCGATTGCGCTGGTTGCCGACGGATCGTCGGTGATCGTGCGGGATCGCAAGCTGGCAACGCAGGATGTCTATCCGTTGTCACAGACGCCGCTGCGCTATCTGTTGTCCGACCGCATCGATCTGATGCGCGACACCAATGTGGTGGGCGTTACCACCGACGACATGTTCGTCAGCGTGACCATCGAGGAAAAGCAGGCGCTGATCGGGACCAGCCGGCTGATGCTGATGATCGGCGCCAAGGACAACCAGCTCAAGCAATGGACCGTGACCGATCCGCAGGGTTACGACACCACGGTTGCCGTCTATAACCTCGACACCACCAAGAAGCTCGATCCTGCGATGTTCAAGATCGACTACACCAACTACCAGAATCCGAACAACTAGCCTGGAATGACGCGACCGGACTGGAGCAGACGGGCAAAACCGGCTAACGGTTTGCCCCATTGCCCTCATTGTCTGTTGTCATGCGCCTCACCCTGACCACCTGGAATATCAATTCGGTGCGCCTGCGCATCGACCTCGTCGCAAAGTTCATCAAGGCCGTGCGGCCCGATGTGCTCTGTCTTCAGGAAACCAAATGCGTCGATGACGCGTTTCCGCTCAAGCGCTTCAAGCGTCTCGGCTACGAGCATATCGCGCTCAACGGCCAGAAGGGCTATCACGGCGTCGCCATCGTCTCGAAGATTCCGTTCGAGTCGAAAGACGTGCGGACGTTCTGCGGCAAGGTCGATTCCCGGCATATTTCGGTGGCGTTCGGCGCCAGCGCGCAGATGGCCGAACCGCTGGTCGTGCATAATTTCTATGTGCCCGCCGGCGGTGATATTCCCGATCCTGCACTCAATCCAAAATTCGAGCACAAGCTGTCGTTTCTCGACGAGATGCGCGATTGCGAACCGCTGCATCCGAAGGCCAATGAGCGGCATATCCTTGTCGGCGACCTCAACGTCGCGCCGCACGAACATGACGTATGGTCGCACAAGCAGCTTCTGAAAATCGTGTCGCATACGCCTGTCGAATGCGAAAAGTTGCTCGGCGTGCAGGCTCAGGGCAACTGGATCGACGTTGCGCGGCAACGCATCCCGCTCTCCGAAAAAGTCTATACGTGGTGGAGTTATCGGTCCGCCGACTGGAGCACCGCCAACAAAGGCCGCCGCCTCGACCACATCTGGGTCTCAAAGGCGCTGGGCGATCGCGTTCTGGATTTCAAAATCACCAAGGACGCGCGCGGCTGGGAGCGCCCGTCGGATCATGTGCCGGTGACGGCGGTTCTGGATGTTTGAGAGCTTGCGGCGAGCGCTACGAAACTAACGCAGCGTTGCCAGCACGCGGGTCATTGCTCCCGTCGCAGCATTGGAGCGGGCTGCAAAATCGTCGCGCAGCCGCCGGGCCGCCTCCGGATGACTTTCAAGCACGCGCTGAAACAGGCTTCGTGAAATACGCAGCACCGACGATTGCTCAAGTGCGACCGCGGTCGCAGGCCGCGCCATCGCAACCACAAGCGCAAGCTCGCCGATCAGGATGTTCTCGCCCGCAACGACTTCCTGACCGTCATCGGACGCGACACGAAACGCACCGCGCCTGACGATAAACCCGGAATCCGCAGGTTCACCCTGCTCGAACAGCTTTTCGCCAAAGACGTAATCGCGCTGCTCTGCGCCGATCGCAAGCACCTGCAATGCAGCCGCGCCCAACAAACTCAATGTCGGGACGCGCGCGAACAGGGCGATGTCGTCTTCAATGGCCATAGAGCGCCGCGCTGGTAGAGCGCCGGGTGATTCGACTCATGGCACCAGCTTATAGCCCCCGGACTCAGTCACAAGAATTTCGGGGTTGGCCGCGTCCTTCTCCACCTTCTGGCGCAGGCGGTAGATATGCGTTTCCAGGGTATGGGTGGTGACGCCCGAATTGTAGCCCCAGACCTCCTGCAGCAGGGTCTCGCGCGAGACCGGCAATTGCCCGGCGCGATAAAGGAAGCGCAGGATCGCGGTCTCCTTCTCGGTGAGCCGGACTTTCTTGGCGTTGGCGCCGGTCAGCATCTTCGAGCCTGGGCGGAAGCTGTAGGGGCCGACCGTGAACACCGCGTCCTCAGAGGCTTCATGCTGGCGCAGCTGCGCACGGATGCGGGCCAGCAGCACGGCAAAGCGGAAAGGCTTCGCCACGTAATCATTCGCCCCCGATTCGAGGCCAAGGATGGTGTCCGAATCGGTGTCGTGTCCGGTCAGCATGATGATCGGCGACTTGAAGCCGCCCTTGCGCAGGCTGCGCACCACTTCGCGGCCGTCGGTATCGGGCAGGCCGACATCCATCAGCACGAGGTCCGGCGAATTACTCTTGGCCGCCAGCGCACCTTTTGCACCGGTATCGACAGCGGATGCCTCGAATTCCTCGTGCAGCGACAGTTGCTCCACCAGGGCATCGCGCAGATCGGTATCGTCATCCACGATCAGGATCTTGCGGGCGTTGGCCATACCATCCGGTCCTTTAAAAATTTGGCTTGTAAAAGAGGACTTTGAGAGCGATCTCGAAGGGGCATATCTCAAAGAGCCTCGGCGAAATAGAGCATTTGCAGGCGAAAGCGCAAGCTGGAGTTGTGCGCAGTCATTGAAGGAAGCATTGGGAAGCAATTATGGGAAATAGAGGCTTTCCAAGGGCTTACCAAACACCGTTGCGTGATCGGCCGCTCTCGGCCATCGCGATTCATGCCGCTGCCGGCCGCCCAAACCAGGGTTGGCTGGTGGCCGGAGCGCATGTCCTACCGGTCGCGCTTGGACGCGGCGGAATCAAGGCCAACAAGTTCGAAGGCGACGGCGGCACCCCACGCGGCACATTCCGCCCGATCCGGCTGTGGTGGCGGGCCGACCGGCACCCCCGGCCACGCACGCATTTGCCGGTTCAGGCGATCAGGCCCACCGACGCCTGGTCGGAAGATCCCACCGACCGGCATTACAACCGGGCCGTCACACGCATGCCGGCCGATGACGGCGACCGGCTGACACGCGACGATCATCTGTACGATTTCATCGTCGAGATCGACCACAACACCCGGCCCCGCATTGCCGGACGCGGCAGCGCCGTTTTCCTGCACCTCGCGCGCGAAAACTTTTCGCCGACTGCGGGCTGTGTTGGAATGACGAGAGGCGACATGCTGCGGCTGTTGTCGCGGATCGGCCCGCAGACGAAGATCGTGATCGGTTGATTAGCGCTTCCCGAAAATCGCCGAGCCAATGCGAACGTGCGTCGCGCCGAGCTGGATCGCAGTCTCGAAATCCGCGCTCATGCCCATCGACAATAATTTCAAACCATTGCGCGCGGCGATCTTGGCGGTGAGCGCAAAGTGCGGCGCAGGCGTATCGTCCACCGGGGGAATGCACATCAGCCCGGAGATCCGCAAGCCGTAGACATCGCGACAGCTTGCGATGAAAGCGTCCGCATCCGCCGGCGCAATGCCCGCCTTTTGCGGCTCCTCGCCGGTGTTCAATTGCACGAACAATTCAGGATGCCGATCTTGCTTAACGATTTCTTTTGCCAGCGCCTCACAGAGGCTGGCGCGATCCACCGAATGAATCGCGTCGAACAATGCCACGGCCTCTTTGGCCTTGTTCGATTGCAGCGGCCCGATCAGATGAAGTGCCAAACCCTGATTAGCCGCCATCAAAGCCGGCCACTTCGACTTGGCTTCCTGCACGCGATTTTCGCCGAATACCCGCTGGCCTGCATGAATCACCGGCTCGATGGCATCGCCATCGAAAGTCTTCGACACGGCAACCAGCGTCACCGCGGCACGCTCGCGTCCAGCATCCCGGCAAGCGCGCGAAATGTCCCGCTCAACGGCGGCAAGTCCGCTTGGTGAATCGGACGTTACATGGCTTTCGGTTTCGGCTGGCATGGGCTCGGTCATGACTACATTTTAACGATCATTCGAATTTTAGCGAATTGCAGAAAGGCTCCTTGAGGCCTTTTTTGTAGTGTTGGCGTGGGGCAAGGGAATACCGATGTCAATCGCCAGATTCGGCCGCAACACGTCAAAGCTCAAGGCGCTCTTGGGGATTCGCGCACGCCTTGTGCTTCTGGCGCTGATTCTGGTCGTGCCCTTGATGCTC
>CALRLJ020000016.1:0-19857 GCA_943368635.1 Sediminibacterium ginsengisoli
CAAGGATACCGGGCGCGTCGGCCTGCTCGATTTTCAGGACGCGGTGATGGGTCCAGCTGCCTACGATCTGGTGTCGCTGTTGCAGGACGCCCGGATCGACGTTCCCGAAACCATCGAAATCGCGATGCTGACCCGTTATGCCAAGGAGCGGCGAACCGGCGATCCCGCATTCGATGCCGCCGCCTTCGTCCAGCAATACGCGATCATGTCGGCGCAGCGGAATACGCGGCTGCTCGGTACTTTTGCCCGCCTGAACCGGCGCGACGGCAAGCCACAGTACCTCCGGCACCAGCCACGGGTGTGGACATACCTCAACCGCGCCCTCGCCCACCCATCGCTCGAGACATTCCGCGAGTGGTGCATCGCCCACGTCCCGCCGCCCGGAACCTGACCGAAGGCCCTATTTTGTAGGCCCTGCCTTTACCGGTTGTTAGTCAGCCAGCCCCTAATTTGGGTTCCGACGACTGTGCAGCGCAGCCCCGGCGATGCAACACGCGGCATCGAAAAGCGAGCGGAGTGACAATCCATGGCAACGGAACGACGGACGGGCGACCGCGTGGTTTTCGAGCGCGGTTTTTCGGCTCATCTGATGGGCATTGACGGAACGTGGCGGCGCAATTGCCTGGTCGAGGATATTTCCGAGACCGGTGCGAAGCTCACCGTCGAAGGCTCCGTCGAAGGCCTGAATCTCAAGGAGTTCTTCCTGCTGCTGTCGTCCACGGGTCTGGCTTACCGCCGCTGCGAACTGGCCTGGGTCAATGGCGAGCAAATCGGTGCGGGTTTCCTCAAGCCCGACGCCAAGAAAAAGCCTGCCCGCCGCGCCGCCGGGTCGCAGGTCGTGGAAGTCTGAATTCGCTGCCGACATTGCCAGCCCGCCAGAGTCGCACCGCTGTCACAAAGTCCGATTACAGCCTGACCGAGCGGCGCAAAGTGCCGATTCGGATGCTATATCTGGCATTCGCCAGTTTTCGCGCCCTGCCGAAAGCGCTCGCGGGCCAGTTGAGATAACGCTTCCATGCCGACCACACCCGTTTCAGCCATGGTTCTCGCCGCCGGCCTCGGCCTCCGGATGCGGCCACTGACGGACAAGATGCCGAAGCCTCTGGTTGAGGTCGCCGGCAAGCCGTTGCTCGACCATGTGCTCGATCGGCTCGCGGAAGCCAGCGTCACCACCGCCGTGGTCAATGTGCATTATCTTCCCGATCAGATCGTGCAGCACGTCAAATCCCGCCAGACGCCGCACGTCATCATCTCCGACGAGCGCGATGTGGTGCTCGGCACCGGAGGCGGCGTGGTGAAAGCGCTGCCGCTGCTCGGCGACGCGCCGTTCTATCACCTGAACGCCGATACGATGTGGCTTGACGGCGTGCAGCCGAACTTGCTGCGCCTCGCGGAAACTTTCGACCCGGAGCGCATGGATATCCTGCTGTTAATGGCAGCGACCGCGAACAGCATCGGCTATGCGGGGGCTGGCGACTACGCGATGATGACCGATGGCGCCTTGCGCAAGCGCAAGGAGCACCAGGTGGTGCCATTCGTCTATGCCGGCGCCGCCATCATCTCGCCCGCGGTTTTCAAGAACGCGCCGGCCGGGGAGTTTTCCCTGACCAAGATGTTCGACGCGGCCAACGAACAGGAACGGCTGTTCGGATTGCGGCTTGATGGCCTGTGGATGCATGTCGGCACGCCCGATGCCGTCCATGCCGCCGAAGAAGCCCTGCTCGCCAGCGTGGCCTAGAGCAGCCCCGCCATGCCATGATGACCGCCGATCCGCGAATCGGAAGTGTCATGCGCATTTTCAACGTCCCTCCCTCCGCGCCGTTTCTTCATACGGTGATCGAGGCCCTTGTCGATGGCCGCCTCGTCGCGGGCTTTGATGCGCGCGCGAATCCCGAGCGGCTGGCGGATGCGACCCTCTATCTGCCGACGCGGCGTGCGGGCCGCATGGCGCGCGAGGTGTTTCTCGACGTGCTGCAAACCGACGCGGTCGTGCTGCCGCGTATCGTCGCCCTTGGCAGCGTCGATGAAGACGAGCTGGAATTCTCCGGCAACGGACAGCTTGGCGGTGCGGAAGCATCTCTTCTGCCGCCGAAGCTGGACGATCTCGGGCGCAGACTAACGCTGGCGAAGCTCGTCGCCCTGTGGGCGAAACGCCAACCTGACTCACTTGTCGTCAGTGGCCCCGCAGCGACGCTGGCGCTGGCAGGCGACCTTGCGCGATTGATGGACGACATGGTGACGCGCGGCGTCGGCTGGGGAGCGCTCGACGGCATCGTGCCGGATGAACTGGACATCTACTGGCAGCACACGCTCGCGTTTCTCAAAATCGCGCGAGACACATGGCCGGCCCATCTCAAAGAAATCGACCGGATCGAACCTGCCCTGCGGCGGGACATGCTGATCGCGGCGGAAGCAAAGCGGTTGAGCGCGCAGCAAAAAGGCCCCGTGATTGCAGCTGGCTCTACCGGATCGATGCCCGCGACCGCAATGTTTTTGAAAGCCATCGCCCGGCTGCCGCAAGGCGTGGTGGTGCTGCCGGGCATCGACACCAGCCTTGACGATGCGGCATGGAATTCCATCGGCGGCACTGTCAACGCCGGTGACATTGTCGCCGCGCCTGCCGCATGGAGCCATCCGCAATTCGCGCTGCATGGATTGCTCTCACAATTCGGGATCAAGCGCCGCGACGTCGAACAGCTCGCATCTCCAGCCACCCATGGTCGCGAGGTGCTTGTCTCCGAGGCGATGCGGCCCGCGACGTCGAGTGAAAAGTGGCATACGCAACTCGCCGACAAGGCGATCGCGCAGCAGATTGCATCCGGCACCGAAGGCCTGACGGTCGTTGAGGCCGCCAATCCCGAGATGGAAGCGCTGGCCATTGCGGTGGCGATGCGCGAGGCACGCGAACACAATCAGACAGCGGCGCTGGTCACGCCGGATCGCGCACTGGCGCGCCGGGTGATGGCAGCGCTCGGCCGCTGGAATCTCGCTTTCGACGATTCCGGCGGCGATTCCCTGATGGACACACCGGCCGGAATTTTCGCGCGGCTGGCGGCGCAAACTGTCGCCGACGAACTCGCGCCGCCGTCATTGCTCGCACTGCTGAAACATCCTTTGCTCCGGCTCGGTCAGGCGGAGAGTGCTTTTACAAAAGCCATCAGCGATCTCGAACTGGCGCTGTTGCGCGGCACGCGGCCCGCCGCAGGCAGCGAAGGGCTGGCGCGCGATTTCGCACGCTTCCGCACGGAATTGGGAAAACTCAGGCGCAAGGAACCATCGGCCATCCACAGCTCCGAGCTGCGGGCGAAACTGGACGACGGGGCGCTCGATACGGTGGCAACACTGATCGCGAATCTGACCGCAGCGTTCAAGCCTCTCGAGGAGTTGCGGAGCGGCAAGCGGCATGACGTGATCGATTACGCGGCGCGACACTTCGATGTGCTCGCGCGCCTGTCGGTTGACGACATCGGCATCGCTCTCGCATTTGAGGACTCCGATGGCAGCGCATTGTCGAAAGCCTTCGACGATCTGTTTCGGGCGGTCGAGACAACAGAGGGCGACAAGCCCGCGCCAAGCGGCCTGACCCTCGCCCTCGGCGATTACCCCGATGTGTTCCAGACCGCCTTCGGCGACCGCATCGTGCGGCGGCCGCAATCGGTGGCCTCGCTTCGCATCTATGGCCCGCTCGAAGCACGCTTGACCGAATGCGATCGCGTGATTCTCGGTGGCCTCGTCGAAGGCGTGTGGCCGCCCGCGCCGCGCGTCGATCCATGGCTGAGTCGCCCGATGCGGCATCAGCTCGGTCTCGATCTGCCCGAGCGGCGCATCGGCTTGTCGGCGCACGACTTCGCCCAATTGCTCGGCGCGCGCGACGTCATCCTGTCGCGCGCTGCGAAAGTCGGCGGCGCGCCTGCAGTGGCTTCGCGCTTCCTGCACCGGCTTGAGGCCGTGGCCGGGAAAGATCATTGGTCACGCATCAAGGACAGAGGCGATGTCTATGTCCGCTATGCCGGCGAACTCGATCGGCCCGACATTGTCACCCCCATAGGCCGCCCGGAGCCAAAGCCGGATGTCGCACTTCGTCCGCTGAAGATGTCGGTCACCGAAATCGAAGACTGGTTGCGCGACCCCTACACCATTTACGCCAAACGCATTTTGAGACTCACGCCCCTTGACCCGGTCGATATGCCGTTGACCGCGGCGGATCGCGGATCGGCCATTCACGAGGCGCTGGGAGACTTCACCACACAACACGCAGTCACGCTGCCGGATGATGTTGCCGCAGCGTTGCGCGAGGTCGGCGCGACACATTTTGCCCCGCTGATGGATCGCCCCGAGGCGCGTGCGTTGTGGTGGCCACGATTCCTGCGTATCGCCGACTGGTTCGCCGGCTGGGAACGGGACAGGCGGATCAATGTCGCGCGCCTGGAGGCGGAAATCCGTGGCGAGATCGAAATTCCGCTGAAAGGCAGCCGCGTCTTTACGCTTTCCGCGCGCGCCGACCGGATCGAGCATCGCACCGATCGCACATATGCGCTGCTGGACTACAAGACCGGCAATCCACCGAGCGACAAGCAGGTTTATCTCGGCCTGTCGCCGCAGCTCACACTCGAAGCCGCAATCCTGCGCGGCGGCGGTTTCGATCAGATTCCCGCAGGTTCGTCCGTCAGCGAACTGGTTTACGTCAAACTCAGCGGCAACAATCCTGCGGGCCTTGAGCGCACGATCAAGCTCAAGCGGGATGACCAGCCGCAGTTTCCGGATGACGCAGCCGACGAGGCACTGCGCGAACTAGCCGCGCTGGTCCGCCGCTATGACAACCAGAACGAAGCGTATCGCTCGGTCGTGCTGACGATGTGGGCCAATCGCTACGGCACCTATGACGACCTCGCCCGCGTCAACGAATGGTCCGCCGCGGGTGCTGGCGGAGGCGACGAATGAGCGCGCCACGCCAGAACATTCCCGAAGCCGTCACCGCGTTGCAGGCCCGCGCCTCAAATCCGGATGTATCGGCCTTTGTCGCGGCCAATGCAGGTTCGGGCAAAACCCATGTGCTGGTGAGCCGCGTCATCCGCCTGCTGCTCAATAACGTACCGCCGGAGAAAATCCTCTGCATCACCTTCACCAAGGCTGCGGCGTCCAACATGGCCCAGCGCGTATTCGAAACGCTGGGACGCTGGGTCCGGCTGCCTGACACCGAGCTCGACGCCGCGATCCGGGCGATCGGCGCGCCGAGACCGAATGCCGAAACCCGCATCCGGGCGCGAAAACTGTTCGCCGCAGCACTGGAAACGCCGGGCGGGTTGAAAGTGCAGACCATTCACGCACTCTGCACGCGGCTGCTGCAGCAGTTCCCGTTCGAGGCCAACGTACCGGCGCGTTTTTCGGTGCTGGACGACCGCGACCAGAACGAAATGATGGAGCGCGCCAATCTCGCGGTGCTGCTGGAAGCGTCCGCCAATCCGGCGAGCCGGGCGGGCCGCGCCCTCGATATTGCGATGGCAACGGCCGCCGACATGACATTCAAGGATGTGGTGCGCGAAGCGTGTCTCAGCCGCGATCATTTCATGGCGTGGTCCGACAGCGCGGGCAGCGTCGATGTTGCAATCACACAGGTCGCGCAGGCGCTTGGTGTCGGTGTCAACGAACGGATCGAGGACGTCGAACGGGAGATCGTGGAAGGCCCGTACCTGCCGCGCAACGAATGGCTGGCGGCAGCCACAATCTTGGATACCGGAAGCAAAACCGATACCGATCAAGCAGAGCGACTCCGCGATGCGTTAGATGTCACGGGCAGTTCTCAGATCGACAAATACCTCCAGTTTTTTCTGACCAAGGAACTCGAGCCACGCAAATCAGTTGCCACCAAGAAAATCAGCGATCCTCGCCCTGACTTCGCACAACCGTTGGTACGCGAGAAAGAACGTGTCTTAGCCTTGGCCGAGAAGCGTCGCGCCATCATGCAACGCGACCGCACCGAAGCCTTGCTGGTGATCGCCGGCTCGGTCGCTGCAAACTATCGCCGCGAAAAGCTGGAACGTGGTCTGCTGGACTATGACGACCTGATCGCCAAGACCGGCGATCTGCTCAACCGGGTTTCAGCGGGATGGGTGCATTTCAAGCTCGACCGCGGCATCGATCATGTGCTGATCGACGAGGCGCAGGACACCAGCCCGCGGCAATGGGACATTATCGAACGGCTGACGTCGGAATTCACCTCCGGCGCAGGCGCGCGCGACGGCGTCAAGCGCACCATCTTCGCGGTCGGCGACGAAAAGCAGTCGATCTTTTCGTTTCAGGGGGCTGCACCACGCGAGTTCGACAGCCGCCGCCGCGAGATGAAGGCGCGTTTCGAGGACGCGCAGCTGACATTCGAGTCGGTTGAATTCAAGCACTCGTTCCGTTCGGGCTGGACCATTCTCAAATCGGTCGACCATGTGTTTCGCGATGCTGCGATCTACAAAAGCATCCATGCGGTCGAGAACGATTATCCAGTTCACCACGCATTGGGCGACGCGGCGCCCGCCCTGGTGGATCTTTGGGATCTGGAAAGGCCCGCCGACCGACAGGATGTCAAAGGCTGGACCGCAGCCCTCGATGCCGTGTCCGAAACCGATCCCGAGGTGCGACTGGCGCAGCGGGTGCGTGACGAAATTGCTGCCCTGATCGACGCCAGGACGATGACCGGCTCGCTCGGCAACCGCAAACCCCTGAGCTATGGCGATGTCCTCATACTGGTGCGGCGGCGCGGCAAGGCGTTCGACGCCATCATTCAGGCGCTGAAACATGCCGGTATTCCTGTCGCCGGCGCCGACCGGCTGAAGCTGACCGAGCACATCGCGGTCATCGACCTGATGAATCTTGCCGATGCGCTGCTGTTGCCGCGCGACGATCTGGCGCTTGCCGTGGCTCTGAAGAGCCCGCTGTTCGGACTGACCGATGACGATCTCCTGATAGTCGCGCCGCATCGCAAGGGTACGCTTCGCGATGCGCTAACCGAACACGCAGCAACGAATGATAAATTCAAGACTGCGCTCAAGCGCCTCGAAGACTGCGAAGAAAAATTCACGACCACCACGCCCTTCACGTTCTATGCGTGGCTGCTCGGCGAGGATCGCGGCCGTGCGCGCATCCTCAAGCGGCTGGGACCGGAAGCCATCGATGCGCTCGATGAATTTCTCGAACTGGCACTGAACTATGAGCGGAAAGCGCCAGCATCCTTACAAGGCTTTATGGCGTGGCTGCGCGCCGCCGATACGGAAGTCAAACGCGACATGGAAATCCAGCGCGATGAAGTCCGCGTGATGACGGTTCACGGCGCCAAGGGACTTGAGGCCTCGGTCGTATTCCTTGTCGACACCACCACGTCGCCTTCGGACTCCCAGCGCATGAACCTCATTCGCATGCCGCAAGGCAATGCCGCGCCCAACGCGCCGGGTGTGGTGCTATGGGCGGGGAAGAAAGCCGACGATCTCGCGCCGGTGGCGGCAGCCCGCGTCATCATGAAAGAAGAGACCGAGGACGAATACCGGCGGCTGCTTTATGTGGCGATGACGCGTGCGGCGGATCGCCTGATCGTCGGCGGCGTTCTGCCGGGCAACGTCAAGGCGGTGCGGCCAAATTCCTGGTACGATCTGATCGGGAAAGGCCTCGATGCGTCTGATCTGCAACTGAACGAGATTGAGACCGCACACGGCCCGGTCAAACGCTATTCGCGCAGCGAAGACGTCGAACCAACCCCGCCAGCCGCGACCTCGCAACCCCATCCCGCCGCAACGGAATTGCCTTCGTGGCTGAAAACATCCGCGCCGCGCGATGTCCCTGCCGATATTCTGCTGCGCCCCTCCGATTCATCCGAGAACGATGTGGAGGGCCGCACCGTTATCACCGACGAATCCCGCATGGCGCGCGAGCGTGCCCTGCGGCGCGGAACGCTTGTTCACCGGCTGCTGCAATCCCTCCCTGATGTTGCAATCGAGCGACGCGAAGGAGCCGCGCGCGATTTCCTTCAACGCAACGCGTCTCAACTGTTTGCGGATGACGAGCGTGATGCCCTCGCGCAGAAAGTGATTGCGCTGATCGAGACACCCGCCTTCGCGCCTTTGTTTGCCGAAGGCAGCCGCGCCGAAGTTTCAATCGCAGGGCGCGTGGCACGGCGCGGACGTCCGCCTGCGCTGGTGTCAGGTCAGATCGACCGGCTGGTGGTGACCAAGGACGATGTCCTGATCGTCGACTACAAAACCAATCACGCGCCGCCGCGGTCGGCTGCCGAGGCGCCGCCTGCCTATGTGCGGCAGCTCGCGCTCTATCGTGATGTGCTGCAGCGGCTTTACCCCGGACGGCCGGTGCGCTGTGCATTGCTGTGGACAGAGACCGCCGCCATGATGGAAATTCCGGCCTCCGCGCTGGACGCAGAACTGAAATCGATTGTCTAGCAGGCATTCAAGCCTCCTAAGCCCTTGAATCAGGCTCTATTCCCGGCGAATTGCGCAACGGCTCGATGGAACACGTCCCGGTGACCAGCCTTGACCCCGCAAGGGTGCATTCATAGGTTGAGCCTACGTTTCCAGTGCGCGATTCTCTCAAACAGACCCCGCGCCTATCATCCAACGAGGCAGATCACATGAGTGTGGGTAAGGTTTCTGACACCGATTTCGACGCGGAAGTTCTCAAGGCAGACGGCCCGGTCGTGGTGGATTTCTGGGCGGAATGGTGCGGCCCGTGCCGCATGATCGCGCCCGCGCTTGACGAGATCGCCGGCGCCATGGGCGACAAGGTCAAGATCGTGAAGCTCAACGTCGATGAGAGTCCGAAGACGGCGTCGAAATACGGCGTGATGTCGATCCCGACGCTGATGATTTTCAAGGGCGGCGAGATGGCCTCGCGCCAGGTCGGTGCTGCGCCGAAGGCCAAGCTGCAGCAGTGGATCACCGCGGCGGTCTGATCGCGTTTCAGGTCTGAGATTTTTGGAAACGGCCAGCGCAAGCTGGCCGTTTTTTTGGACCGCAGTTTTACTGCGGCAGCGTCCCGTTTCCTGCCAGAACATGCCCGGCCAGATACAGCGAGCCGGTGATGAGAATGCGCGGTGGCACTTCATAGGCAAGCTTCGCGACCGACCGCAGCGCCGCCTCGACGCTCAAGGCTGTCTCGACTCGCATGCCGAGTTGCCGCGCGGCATCGGCCAGCACATCAGGCGCCATCGCATTGTCCTGATCGGGAATTGTCACAGCTATAATATGCCGTGTCAGCCCGGCGAAATTGGCGAGAAATCCGCCCGCGTCCTTGTTGCCCATCATGCCTGCGATCACCACCAGCGGGCGCGACACCCGTTCCTCGAGATCGCCGAGAGCGGCCGCGACCACACGCCCGCCGTCAGGATTGTGCCCGCCGTCGAGCCAGATTTCTGAATCATGCGGCGCGACTGCGACCAGCGTGCCCGATGTCAGCCGCTGCATCCGTGCCGGCCATTCGGCGCGCGCGATGCCTTGCTCGAATGCGGATGGCTCGAGTTTGAGGGAATCGATAGCCCGCAGCGTCGCGATCGCGAGGCCCGCATTATCGAACTGATGCCGGCCGAACAGCCGCGGCGCTGAGAGATCGAGCAGCCCGCGCTCGTCGGAATAGACCAGCCGTCCGTGCTCGATGTTAACGTGCCAGCCTTCGGTTGCCGCATGCAGTGGCGCGCGGGCGTGTCTGGAGATCTGTTCGATCACCGCGATTGCTTCCGGCAACTGCTCCGCGCAAATCACCGGCACACCCTTTTTGATGATGCCGGCTTTTTCGGTGGCGATTTTTGTCAGCGTCTCGCCGAGAAATTCAATGTGGTCCATGCCGATCGGCGTGATGACGCTCGCGAGCGGCGCGTCGATCACATTGGTGGCGTCGAGACGCCCGCCAAGACCGACCTCCAGCAGCACGACATCCGCCGGATGTTCGGCAAACAGATGAAACGCCGCCGCGGTCTCGATCTCGAAAATCGTGATCGGCTCGCCGCCGTTGGCGCGTTCGCAATGATCCAGCGCGGCGCGCAACTGATCGTCGGTCACTAGAACGCCGCCGCCTACCTTGCCGAGACGAAAGCGCTCGTTGAACCGCACCAGATGCGGCGATGTATAGACGTGTACGCGCAGACCCGCCGCTTCGAGGATGGCGCGCAGGAACGCCACCGTCGATCCCTTGCCATTAGTCCCCGCGACATGGATGACGGGCGGGATTCGCCGCTCAGGATGATCGAGACGGTCGAGGATGCGCCACATGCGATCGAGCGTCAGATCGATACGCTTGGGATGCAGCGATGCGAGGCGCGCAAGAATGTCGTCGTAGGACGGCGACGAATTTTTGGACGGTTGTGCCGCGGGTGACGTCACGCCGGCGACGCGTCCGCAGGCAGATCGACCGGCAGTGGTGCCGCCAGCGTGTCAAAGCCCTCGGCCGCCGTTGCCTTGGTCAGCAAACGACACAGCCGCGCCAGCGTCGAGCGCAGGTCGTGACGATGCACGACCATATCCACCATGCCGTGCTCCTTGAGATATTCGGCGCGCTGAAAACCTTCAGGCAGCTTCTCGCGGATGGTCTGTTCGATGACGCGCGCACCGGCAAAGCCGATCAGCGCGCCGGGTTCAGCGATCTGCACGTCGCCCAGCATCGCGTAGGACGCCGTGACGCCGCCAGTGGTCGGATTGGTAAGTACGACAATGTAGGGCTGATGCACTTCGCGCAGCATCTGGATCGCGACCGTGGTACGCGGCATCTGCATCAGCGAGAGAATGCCCTCCTGCATCCGCGCACCCCCCGATGCCGCGAAGATGATGAACGGCGATTTCTTCTCGACCGCAAGTTCAAGGCCTTTCACAACCGCCTCGCCTGCGGCCATGCCGAGCGAACCGCCCATGAAATCGAAATCCTGCACGGCAACCACGACGGCATTGCCTTCCAGCTTGCCGTAACCGACTTTCACAGCGTCGTTCATGCCTGTCTTGGCGCGCGCATCCTTGATGCGGTCGGCATATTTGCGCTCGTCGCGAAACTTCAGCGGATCGGCGGTCACCTCGGGAAGTGCGACATCGTACCAGGTCTCGTTGTCGAAAATCGACCTCAGCCGCGCCGCCGCACCCATGCGCATGTGGTAGTTCGATCCGGGAATGACGAACTGATTTTGTTCGACATCCTTGTAGAACACCAGCTGCCCGGAATCCGGGCACTTGATCCACAGATTCTCCGGCGTTTCGCGCTTGAGAATGCTGCGAATCTTCGGCCGGACAACATTGGTCAACCAGTTCATGACGGGCTCCGCCTCGGTGAAGTGGATATATGGACGTCTGGGCGAAGACCGGCAACCCGGCTTTGCCCAAATATCGCTCTTGCCAGACGCGCTATTCCGCCGCCTGTTTTGCGCCGCGCACGCCTTGCGCCAGTGTCGCTGCGAGATCCGCGACCGCAGGAACCGTTTTCGCCGTGGCACGGCCATCCGAATCGAGCGTGGCGCGCAGGACATCGATCAGCGCCGAGCCGACCACAGCACCATTGGCAACCTGCGCGATCCCGGCTGCCGCCTCCGGCGTCCGGATGCCGAAGCCGACACAGACCGGCAACTGGGTGTGACGTTTGATGCGCGCGACGGCCGACGACACTTGCGCGGTGTCGGCGCTGGCCGAACCGGTGATGCCGGTGATCGAGACGTAATAGACAAAGCCCGACGTATTCGCGAGCACGGCCGGCAACCGCTTGTCGTCAGTGGTCGGCGTGGCGAGTCGAATGAAGTTCAGCCCGGCCTTCATCGCAGGAATACAGAGCTCGGTATCTTCCTCGGGCGGAAGATCGACGATGATGAGACCATCGACGCCTGCCGACTTGGCATCGGTCAAAAACTTGTCGACGCCGTAAATGTAGATCGGATTGTAGTAGCCCATCAGCACGATCGGCGTGCGGTTATCATCCTTGCGGAAATCACGCACCACTTGAAGCGTCTTCTTCAGCGTGGCGCCCGCCTTCAGCGCACGAAGTCCCGCCGCCTGAACCGCTGGCCCGTCGGCCATCGGATCGGTGAACGGCATGCCGAGCTCAATGACATCCGCACCGGCCTTCGGCAGTGCCTTGATGATCTCGAGCGAGGTTGCCAGATCCGGATCGCCGCACATCACGAAGGTGACGAACGCCGCGCGGCCTTCCTGTTTCAGTTCAGCGAAACGTATGTCGATGCGCGTGGTCACTTCTTTTTGCCCTTCAGAATATCGCCGACCTGCGGCACGTCCTTGTCGCCGCGGCCGGACAGATTGACCACCATCAGATGATCCTTCGGCCGCTTCGGCGCGAGCTCCATCACTTTGGCGATGGCATGCGCGGGCTCCAGCGCCGGGATGATGCCTTCAAGCCGCGACAGCATCTGGAACGCGGCGAGCGCTTCGTCGTCGGTGGCCGAAAGGTATGTGACGCGGCCTGTCTCGTGCAGCCATGAATGTTCCGGGCCGATGCCGGGATAATCGAGGCCCGCGGAAATCGAATGGCCTTCCTGGATCTGGCCGTCCTCATCCATCAGCAGATAGGTGCGATTGCCGTGCAGCACGCCGGGACGCCCGCCTGCAATCGACGCCGCATGCAAATTGGTCAGGCCATGCCCCGCCGCCTCGACGCCGAAGATTTCGATGCCGGGATCGTCGAGGAACGGATGAAACAGCCCCATCGCATTGGAGCCGCCGCCGATGCAGGCCACCAGCGAATCCGGCAGGCGGCCTTCGGCCTCCTGCATCTGCACGCGGGTCTCAGTGCCGATGATCGACTGGAAATCGCGCACCATCATCGGATACGGGTGCGGACCCGCCACCGTGCCGATGCAATAGAACGTGGTCGCAACGTTGGTGACCCAGTCACGCATCGCTTCGTTCATCGCATCCTTCAGCGTGCGTGCGCCGACCTGTACCGGCACGACCTTCGCGCCGAGCATTTCCATGCGGATCACGTTCGGCTGCTGCCGCTCGACATCGACCGCCCCCATGTAAACGATGCATTCCAGTCCGAAGCGCGCGCAGAGCGTCGCGGTGGCGACGCCGTGCTGACCCGCGCCGGTCTCGGCAATAATGCGCTTCTTGCCCATGCGCCGCGCGACCATGATCTGGCCGAGCACATTGTTGACCTTGTGCGAGCCGGTGTGATTCAGCTCCTCGCGCTTGAAATAAATCTTCGCGCCGCCGAGATGCTCGGTCAGCCGCTCGGCAAAATACAGCGGCGACGGACGGCCGACATAGTCCTTCAGATAGCCGTTCATTTCCTTCTGAAACGACGGATCGGCCTTGGCGTCCGCATAGGCCTTTTCCAGATCGAGGATCAGCGGCATCAGCGTTTCGGCGACATACCGTCCGCCGAAAATGCCGAAGTGTCCGTGCTCGTCGGGACCGGAACGGAAGGAATTGGGGAGAGGCAAATTCATACGCTGCTCGCAATCTTCGAAGGGGCCGTCGCACGCTCTGCGTCGCGCGCGGTGCGAATGAAGGCACGGATCAATTCGGGGTCTTTCACGCCCGGCGCGCTTTCCACGCCCGACGACACATCGACGCCGCCGGCACGGGTCACACGGATTGCTTCCGCGACATTGCCGACATTCAGACCGCCACCGACCATGAACGGAATCGCCAGCTTGATGTTTTCAAGCAGGTGCCAGTCGAACGGCACGCCGAGACCGCCGGGGCGGGTGGCATCCTTCGGCGCGCGTGCATCGAACAGAATACGATCGGCCACCGCAGCGTAACCCGGAAGGTCCGTGAAATCGGCCGCCGTCGCAACGGACAGCACCTTCATCACCGGCAGTCCGAATTTCTGCTTGATGTCGCGCACCCGCGCGATGCTCTCGGTGCCGTGAAGCTGCAACAATCCCGGCTGCAGCGCATCGATGCAGTTCTCCAGCGTGGCATCGTCGGCATCGACTGTCAGCGCCGCCTTGATGGCACGGCCCTTGACCAGCCGTCCGAGTTCGCGCGCGGTGCCGAGCGTGACGTGGCGGGGTGAGGCCTCGAAAAACACGAAGCCCACCATGTCGGCACCAGCATCCAGCGCGACCTCGAGGGTCTCGCGCGTGGACAGGCCGCAAATTTTTACCGCAAGTGACATGGTCTCAGGGCACGTTCCGCCATAGGCCGGTGTTCAAAGCGTCAGGCCGCAGGCTTTGGGGTGATCGGCGGGTTCTACAACGCCGCGCCGTGCTTGTCTCGCCCGATGGCCAGATATTGCGGGGTCAGGCCGGGGCTGAGTGCCGGAACCTGCTCCCCGTCACGGGCCGCAGCGGCCTGCGCCCGCTCACGCTGGGCGGCCAGTTCGGCGCGGGCATGACGTGCCTCGGCCTCATGCAGCCGGGCAGCCCGCCGCCAGTGGCGCTGGCCGAACCAGGTGGCGACACCTCCCGCGATAACCCCGAACATGGCCACGGCAATGATGACCACGAACAGCGGCAGCGCGACGCCAAGCGCAGGGTCGCTGGAGTTGAACGGATCGAACGACAGCGTGACGATGTGGCGGTTCGCAACCGCGAACACAACGAACAGGATCGCGAGCGGCAGGATCACCAGGACGTTGAAAATCTTGCGGAGCATGGTGCGTCGTCCTCATGCAGCGGCTCGCAAAAAATTGTGAGCGGCCGCACTTTGGAATTATTTCAGACCGCCGCTCGGATCAGGTGGCCGGAACCGGGTCCGCCGCCTCGTCGCGATTGAGCCGCTCGCGCATTTCCTTGCCGGTCTTGAAGAACGGCACGCTCTTCTGCTCGACGGGAACATGCGCGCCGGTGCGCGGATTGCGGCCTGCGCGCGCCGGGCGATGCTTCACTGAAAAAGCGCCAAAACCACGCAATTCCACGCGGTCGCCGCGCGCAAGCGCCGCAACGATTTCGTCGAGAATTGCGTTCACGATGTTCTCGACATCCCGCTGGTATAGATGCGGGTTATGCTCGGCAATGCGCTGAACGAGTTCGGATTTGATCATTGAGTACTGAGCCCGTGAGGTGCGGAGAACATTTCCTTGAAAAAGCCTTGAACTGTCAAGCGGCTAATTCAAAGTGTGACAAGGCTAAATCGCGTGACAAATGCCGGAATTCGTTGTTGGTCTCGCCACCGCAATGCGGTGAAGAACGGCTGAAACCGGATTCATCGCGGTCAGTTTGCGGCAGACGGATGCCAGAGCGCGAGCATGCCATCGAGGCCGAAACGATCGACGGCCTGAGTGACGCCGGACTGCTCAACCTGACGTGACAGTGCCCCCAGTCCCATCGCATCGAGGGCAACCGAGGCTGTCGCCCGCAGAAAAGTCATGTCACCGAAGCGCGGGGCGAGCTTGAAATCCCGCACCGGCACGCCCGCGCCGACTTTCTTTTGTGCCACCAGCCACGCCACCGCGGTTTTTTCGTCGCCAAGCTGATCGATCAGCTTGAGACCGACCGCCTGACGGCCGGTAAATACACGGCCATCCGCCACGGTCTGCAATGTCGCGTCATCCATGCCTCTGCGATCCTTCACCAGACCGCGAAACCATGCGTAAGAATCCTTCACCAGCGCATCAAGCGCGGCGCGTGCTTCGGGACTGGTCGGCTCGTAACCGTTCGGGGCTGCTTTCAGCGGCGACGACTTCACTTCCTCGACCTTGACGCCAACTGTTTTGAGCAGATCCGACACGTTCGGAATCTGGAACAGCACACCGATCGAACCGACAAGCGAGGTTTGCTGGGCGATGATCCGGTCGGACGCGAGGGCGGCGATATATCCGCCCGACGCGGCGAGGCCTTCGACCACCACGACCATCGGTTTCTTCGCCTTCAGTCGCGTCAGCGCGTCATAGAGCTGTTCGGAGCCTGCGGTGGTGCCGCCCGGCGAGTTGATATGAATAATGACAGCAGCGGCGGATGAGTTCTCAAGCCGCTCGAGCGCTTCGACACGCGCCTGATCGCTGCGAATCAATCCGTCGATCTTCACCCGCGCAATCGCATTCGATCCAGTGATCGCGGTGCGCGCCGAAGGCGACGCGACCACTGCGACCGCAACCACCGCGGCGATGACACCCAGCGCCGCCACCACACGCCAGAACGTCAGCTTGCGGCGAATCCTGCGGCGGTCAACGATGACATCGGAATCGAGCGACATGAATTTCTCCCCGAGAATCAGATGCTATGCAGAAACCACGATGGCGCCTGCTCTGAAAGGCGTCTCGCGGTTTTGCGGACGCAGCCTTGCTGCATGGTAAACTCATTACATCAATTGCTGCGCAATTTGAAGACAACAAGCAGTCGCCGCCCGGTGGAATTTACGCAATCAACCGTGCGCCGTCATGGCCGGTGACTGTGAGCGCACGGACAGTGCCTTGTATGCTACCTGCCACCGCGACCGGAATAAAATGTTCAGTCCGCCCCTGCGTCGCGCTCTCGATCAACACGTCGCGCGTGGTTCCGACCTCCGACACGAGCCTTCGTCGCAACGCAGCCTCGCCCGTCGTGCGCAAACGTTTGGCTCGATCCTTGATCGTACGGCCATCGACCTGCGGCATCCGCGCCGCCGGCGTGCCGGGACGCGGCGAGTATGGAAACACATGAAGGAATGTCAGACCGCATTCCTCAACGAGGTCTTGCGAACGTGCAAACATTTCCTCGGTTTCGGTCGGAAAGCCCGCGATAATGTCCGCGCCGAACGCGATGTCCGGCCGTAGCCGCCGCACCTGCCGGCAGAAATCGATGGCGTCGGCGCGCGAATGCCGCCGCTTCATGCGCTTGAGAATGAGATCGTCACCGGCTTGCAACGACAGATGCAGATGCGGCATCAGCCTCTCGTCGGTTGCAATCACATCGAGCAGATCGCGATCGGCCTCGATGGAATCGATCGACGAAATCCGCAGCCGCTTCAGGTCCGGAACATGCTTGAGGATCTGCTTTGTGAGTTGCCCAAGCCTGGGCGCGCCGGGCAAATCCGCACCGTAACTGGTGAGATCGACGCCGGTCAGCACAATCTCGGCGTGACCCGCCTCGGTCAGCGCCCGCACCTGATCGACCACGGCTCCCATCGCAACCGAACGCGAATTCCCGCGCCCATAAGGAATGATGCAGAAGGTGCATCGATGATCACAGCCGTTCTGCACCTGCACGAACACGCGCGGCAACCCATGCTGGAAGCCAGCGGCCAGATGCGGCGCCATTTCGGTGATCGCCATAATGTCGGAGACGGCGATCTTTTCGCCCGGAACCTCGAATGCCGCGCGGGTGTCGCGCCACGCGGCGCTGCGCATCTTGTCGTCGTTGCCCAGCACGCGATCGACTTCGCTCATCTGCGCAAACATCTGCGTCTGGGTCTGCGCCGCACAGCCTGTGACCACGATACGCGCATCAGGCCTGTCACGCTTGAGCTTGCGGATGGTCTGGCGCGCTTGCGCAACGGCTTCGTTGGTCACGGCACAGGTATTGACGACGATCGTATCGTGCAGGCCCGCGCTTTCCGCCTCGCGCCGGATCACATCCGACTCGAAGGCGTTCAGCCGGCAGCCGAAGGTGACAACATCGACGGTCATTTCAAGCCACGTCGGCGAACAGCGCCGGATCGAACTGCCCTTCGAACTCGAACGCTGCCGGACCGGTCATCAGCACATGATCGTCCTGCGCCCGCCATTCGATGGTGAGTTCGCCGCCGGGCAATGTCATGTGAACGGTGCGCTCGGTGCGCTTCAAACGCGCTGCGGCCACGGCCGTTGCACAGGCCGCAGAACCGCAAGCCATGGTCAGACCGGCGCCACGTTCCCATGTCCGCATCACGATGTGCTCACGGTCCACGACATGCGCCAGCGTGATATTGGCGCGCTCCGGGAAAATCGGATGATTCTCAAGCAGCGGCCCAAACCGTTCGAGATCGTAGGCCTCTATATCGTCGACCCAGAAGATCGCGTGCGGATTGCCCATGCTGACGACGGACGGCGAATGCAAGATCGGCGCATCGATCGGCCCGATCTGCAATTCGATATAGCGTGTGTCGCGGAACTCCTCCGCCAGCGGAATGTCCTGCCAGCCGAACTTCGGTGCGCCCATGTCCACGGTATAAAGATCGGGCGACGGACCCTGCCAGCAATTCAACAAGCCCGCACGAGTCTCGAAGGTCAGCGCGTTCTTGCCGGTTTCCTCGAACACCTGCCGCGCGACGCAGCGCATACCGTTGCCGCAGGCCGCGGCCTCCGATCCGTCATTGTTGTAGATGCGAATGAAAGCGCTGGTGCCCTGAACGCGGGGCGGATGCAGCACCATCAACTGGTCGTAAGGCACGCCTGCGGGTGAGGCAATTGCGCGCGCCTCGCCGGGCGTGACAGTCGCGGCCGAATCGCGCAGGTCGAGAACGACGATCTCGTTACCGATCCCGTTCATCTTGGCGAAGCTGTGGTTGGCGAGCGTGCTCATGATCCCCGTTATATGGCGAATGCAAAGCGACTTGACCAGTGACGACTTGGCCAGTGACGACTTGGCCGGTGACGACTTTGCCAATACGTCAGCCTGACCCCGCTATGCCTCGCGATTGCCTAGTTTCCAACCCATGCCAGTTGGCGGCTGTTCGTGATAACCTGTATCCGCTTCGCCGCCTGACGAGTTTATCCCCGCTGACGCCTCGGAGACCATTGAATGAGTAATACCCGTGTTGCCGTCCTGGTCGCCATGGCGCTGGTCGTTGCTGCCGCGGTCTGGACCAAAGTGCCCATGGGTTCGAATGTGGGATCGAATACGGTGCAATCCCAATCGCCGCCGTCCAATCCAACCGCCACAACCCCGCCGGCAGCCCCGGCAACGCCAGCTCCTTCCGCTGCGCCGGCCGCGCCTGTCCCGCCGGCTTCAACGGCAGCCCCAGCGGCTCCGGCGGCCCCCGCGGCGGAAGCTTCGACACCTGCGCCACCGGCAGAAACACCCGCTACCCCACCGACCCCGGCGGCCGAAGCGCCGCAGCCATCACCCGCCGCACCGAACGTGCAGACCGCCGATCCCTTCGGCGATCAGCAGACCCTGACCGCGAAGAAAGTCGTGATCCTCAAAGGCAGCGCCACTTGGGATAACGCCTTCGAGACGCTGGTGTCGTCGCTGAAAACACTGTCGGGATTTATCGACAAGCAGGGCATCAAGCCCGCAGGTTCGTCGCTGATCGTCTACACCTCGACCGACGATGCTGGGTTTACCTTTCAGGCCGAAATCCCGGTCGAACAAGATCCGAAAAATCTCGCCAAGGGCATGAGCATCGGGACGTCGCCGGAAGGCCCGACACTGAAATTCGTCCATCGCGGATCATACGACAACATGGACAACACCTATGAAGCGATCACCAACCACCTCGACGATAAGAAAATGGAAGCCAAGGATACGTTCATCGAGGAGTACGTCACTGATCCTCTGACAACGACCGAAGACAAGCTCGTCATCAACGTGTTCGTTCCACTCAAGTAAACCGACTGCTCAAGAAATCTGGAGTTTTTAAAATGCGTGCCCGCACTGTTATCGCAGCGATTGCCCTTACCGCCATGGCCTCGTCTGCATTGGGACAGACGCTGCCGCCGACGGTTTCGGTCACCGGCGAAGCGTCGATCTCGGTGCCGCCCGACCTGGCGCAGATCGACAGCGGCGTCACCACCGAGGCAAAAACCGCACGCGAAGCCTCCGAGGCCAACAACAAGGCGATGGGCGGCGTCTTGCAGGCGCTGAAGAATTCCGGCCTTGCCGAGAAGGATATCCAGACCTCGCGGCTGTCGCTGTCGCCGCAGAGCGCGCCGAACCGCAACGCCAATGCGCCTTTCCTGATTGTCGGCTACCGCGCCAGCAACCGCGTCACTGTGACTATTCGCGACATCACAAAGGTCGCCGACACCATCGAC
>CALRLJ020000017.1:0-19714 GCA_943368635.1 Sediminibacterium ginsengisoli
ATGTCGGCCGCCGCAAGGATCAGTACCGCGGCGAATTCATCGAGGCGCTGAAGCTCATTCAAAACGGCGACGTCACGCGCAAGAACCTGCGCACCTCGTGGGGCGGCGCGACGGGGCTGACGCAATTCCTGCCGTCCGAATTGTCCAAGCACGGCGTGGATTTCGACGGCGACGGTCATATCAACATCTGGACTTCGGTGCCGGATGCGCTGGCCTCTGCCGCCCAGCAACTCAAGAACAAGGGCTGGCAGGCGGGATTGCGCTGGGCCTATGAGGTGCGCGTGCCGCGCAACGCCGATTGCACGCAAGGCGTTCCGGAAGTGACCAAGCCGCTTTCCGAATGGCTGCGCGAAGGCTTCGTGCCGGTGCGCAACCTGCGCCTGAGTGCAGCCGAGCAGGCGCAAAGCGCGTCGCTGTTGCAGCCCGAAGGAATCTACGGGCCGTCGTTCCTGACCACGAAGAACTACTTCGTCATCAAGGAATATAATTTCTCCGATCTCTATGTGCTGTTCGTCGGTCATCTCGCCGACCGCATGGCCGACGGCCAGCCGTTCGCGACGCCGTGGTCGGCCTCGACCCAGATGCGCAGCGCCGATGTCGAGGCGATGCAGGAGCATCTCACGCGGCTGGGGCTTTATGCGTCGAAGCTCGACGGCAAGGCGGGGATGCAGACCCGCGCCGCACTCGGCGCGTACCAGAAGAAGGCGGGATTGAAGGTCGATTGCTGGCCGAGCGCCGACGTGTTGCGTGCGATGAGCGCGGGAAGATAGTCCCTGCGCCGGGACGACTCTGAGCATCACCCGATGGAACCGAATTCAGCCAAGATTGTTTTTCATCACGCGCGGCCAATACCGCGGTTAACTGATGGATTCAAAGGGGCGCAAAATGAGTGATGCAGGGATCGGCTGGATTGCAGCTATTATTATCGGCGGCTTGGCTGGGTGGATCGCTTCCAACTTTATGAAAAGCGATACCGGGGTCTTTATGAATATCGTGCTCGGCATCATCGGAGCCGCCGTCGCCAGCTTTTTGTTAGGCTTGGTTGGCGTCTCGTTTGGCGGATGGCTCGGTTATCTCGTGGCCGGATTTCTCGGGGCCTGCATTCTTATTTGGGGCGCGAGAGCCTTGCGGGCGTAATCCCGGAGCCGCAGAACATCTCGGGGTCAGTTATCTCCATCAGGTCGTTAAAACAAAAACCCGGCCGCGAGGCCGGGTTTTGAACTCATGTCTCGCGAAAAAATCGCGAGTGTAGTTCAGATCAATCGCAAACCTGAACGCGGCGAACGCGCCAGCCGTAACCGTCCCAGAAGCGCTCGCGCACGAGGCGGCAGGCGGGTTCTTCGACATATACCGGGCCGGGAGCGTAGCCGTAGCCGTAAGCCGGACGGCTGTTGGCGATCGCGGCACCGGCGATTGCGCCGCCGAGAATGCCGAGGCCTACGCCAGCGGCAACACGTCCGCCGTCAGCCTGTGCAGCAGGCATTGCGGTTGCGAGCGAACCAGCAATCGTCGCGACCGCGAGGATCGCCGAAAGAACCTTCTTCATGTTTGTCTCTCCTCAGATCACGCCGTAGCCCGGCGCAAGCGATTGGTCTGCAAGGATCCAATGACGGAACTCAAGATAGCCCGATTTGGCCCCTGTTTGAAAGCACCGGCGTCATCCCGCCGGACATTCAGAAATTGTCCCCGTGCCAATATAACGGGATTCTGGCGCGTGGCCTCCACAAAAAACGCCCCGGAGCGGCATTTGCCGTCCGGAGCGTCAATATCTTCCAACCTGACGCGGCTAAAAAATGGCCGTTCGGCGGGCAGTTGCGTTAACCGCAAACCTGCACGCGGCGGATGCGCCAGCCATAGCCGTCCCAGAAGCGCTGGCGCTGCAAGTAACAGCCGCCGCCGCCGTAATAGGCCGGAGCATAGCCATAGCCGGGTCCGTAGCCGTATCCATAGCCCGGACCGTAATAGCCGCGGTTGCCGGCGATCGCAGCGCCTGCGATGGCGCCGCCGAGCAGGCCGAGGCCCACGCCGGCTGCGATGCGTCCGCCGCGCGCTTCGGCCGGTGCCGGTGCTGCGAGGGCGGTGACGGCGAGAGTGGCGGCCGTGGCAACCGCCAGAATGATCTTCTTCATGGCTTTCACCTTTCGTCGTTGTGACCCCTAGATAACGGGTCTCGATGGTGAAAGTTGCAGATGCGGCTTGAACGGGAACTGAATGACGGGGCCGGATTTCGGCCATGATTGCAGGCTGCCCAAACAAAAACGGCGCCCGCGAAATGCGAAGCGCCGTTTTGAATTCGTCTGAGCCGCGCGCGAGAAATTCGCAGCGGCGGGATAATCAGAACATCGAGGCGTATTGCTGAAGACCGGCGCGCTGCACCAGGCCCATGGCAGTGCGCTTCTGGTCTTCGTCGAGCCTGGCGAACAGCGCGGATGCAGCTGGCGCGAAGCGGCGCACAGCGGCTTCGTTGACCTGCGGCTCGCGTGCGAGGACGCGCAGCGCGCTGGCGACGGCGGGCCAGTACTTCACCTGCTCGGCTTTCAGCTTTAGCGCGGCGCGATAACGCATGATGGCGACTTCGCTCATCGCCGACTGGAACATCGACACCTTCTTCTGAGGCGCTGCTGCTTCGGTGCCCATCGACGCATTGAAGTCCTGGGCGAACGCTGGTGCACTCATGGAAATTGCCACTGCGGCAACAACGGAAGCAATCGCGACTGGCAATTTTCGCATGTCTCTCACTTTATACGTGGGGAATGATGGGCGCGGGGTACGTGCCATATGTGACGAAAATGCGATCCATTGGGTTAACAAAACCGGAAATTCCCGGTTGACCCTTCGTTAAGGTTTAGGGGCCGGATTTGTTCCGCAAAATCAGCAGCTTTTTTGCAGCCGTAACATTCGCTCACGAAAGGTGAAGCCAGATCCATGCTGAATACGGGAACTGGAATCTGCGGAATCGGCCGATAAATGCTGGATAATTCACATCGGCGCGAATCAATGCAGTTTAGTTCAGCGCGCGGCGCCGATGGTTTCTGCGAACAGTTCGAGCGCGCGTAGCGCGAATGCGCGCATATTGGCGATGCGGTCGCCGCTGCCGGTCTCGAGCGTGATGACGCGCATCTGCGGTCCCGCAATCGCCATGCATGAATGTCCCGCCGCGTCGCCGTAGCGATTGCCGGAGGGGCCGGTCGCGCCGGTTTCGCTCAGGCCCCATGTGGTGTTGAGCAGTTCGCGCGCGCGGTTTGCGAGCAGCGTCGCATAAGGCTCGGTCGCGCCGCGCATGCCGACGGCTTCCATTTCTTCCTTGGTGATGTTCACCAGCGCTGCGCGTGCGCGCGGCGTATAGATCACGCCGCCGCCGCGATAGTAGGCCGATGCGCCGGGGATGCTGAGGAGCGCCGCCGAGATCAATCCGCCGGTGGAGGACTCCGCGACGGCGATGGTTTCTTTTCGCGCGATCAGGGACGCGGCGATTTTCTCCGCGAGCGGCAGCAGCTTTTCCATGACGGGACTTTCCTGGCGTGGGATCAGAGTTGTGTCTTGTAACGCGCCTCGACTGCGTCCTGCGATTCAGGTGTGCCTTGCCCGGTCTGTTCGTGAATGACCTCGGAAATGCTCGGCTGCGCGGAGCGTGCGACATGCGCCTCCTGAGACCACAGCTTCGAGCGCATCAGCGCCTTGCCGCAGTGGAAATAGGCTTCGGCCACCGTAATATCGAGCACGGCGCGGGGCAGCTTGCCGAACTCGATCATCGTCGCCAGCAGATCCGCATCCGCGGACAGCGTGGCGTTGCCGCCGACGCGCAGGGTCTCGTCGAGGCCGGGCACGAAGAAGATCAACTGCACATATCCGCTGCCTGACAGCACATTGCGGAAGCTGTCGATGCGGTTGTTGCCGGGACGGTCCGGCATCAGCAGGCGCGTCTCGCCCTCAATGTGGACGAAGCCGGGATTGCCGCCGCGCGGGGAGGCATCGACGGTGCCGTCGGGGCCTGACGTCGCCAGCACGCAAAACGGCGACATGCCGATGAAGTGGGCGGCGTGGCGGTCGATGCGCGGCAGTTGCTTTGCGATCACGCGGTCGGTGGGGGCTGCGTAGATGGTGCCGAGGTCGTCAGGTCCGATGTGCGTCACGCCGTGCTCCCGTTTCTCGCGATGCTGACGTTTAACCCAATCCGCTGCGTTGTGTATTCAGGTCCAGTGGACAAGGGCTGAAGTCAGCTTTCACGCACCGCGGCCGCGCTAGTTTAGATCGATTCCAGATTGGATTGCAGGGGCTTAGTCAGTTTGGAATAGCTTAAAACTGGCTGTTTTCCTTTTGCATCGGCGCCGTCGGTCCCATACCTGTTGGTCAACAGTCCTTACAGGTTCTCCGGGCACCCATGATTGTTTGTTCCTGCAACGTCCTGACTGACCACGATGTGCGTAACGTCGTGACCCAGCCGAAGGATTTCCCGCGTACGGCGGGACAGGTTTATGGCTGCCTGGGCTGCAGCGCCGAATGCGGCCGTTGTGCCCGAACCATCAAGAAGATCATGGACGAGGCGCTGGGCGCCTGCGTCAAGTCTTGCTGCTCTGGATGCCCCCACAGCCAGCACGAAGCGGCGAATGAAGACCAGCAGCCGGTGGTTCTGCTGGCTCAGGCCGCCTGCTAAAGTCTTCTGAAATCTTGCATTCTTGCCCATTCGAGCCACCTCGCTGGAGGGGCTTGAACTCATCGGTAATCTGATTTAGAACGTTTCTAAATTGGATTTGGCCCGTCAGACGACGGTTCCGCGATGGAGTGCAAGATGAAGGGCGACCCTAAGGTCATCGACTATCTCAATAAGGGACTGCGCAGCGAGCTGACCGCGATCAACCAGTACTGGTTGCATTTCCGGCTGCTCAATCACTGGGGCCTGAAGGATCTCGGCAAGCAGTGGCGCAAGGAATCCATCGAGGAGATGCACCACGCCGACAAGTTCACCGACCGCATCCTGTTCCTCGACGGCTTCCCGAACATGCAGGTGCTGGACCCGTTGCGGATCGGCCAGAACGTCAAGGAAATTCTGGAGTGCGATCTGGCCGCCGAGAACGGCGCGCGCGCGCTGTATCAGGAAGCCGCGACCTACTGCCATAGCGTCAAGGATTACGTCTCGCGCGATCTGTTCGAAAGCATCATGAAGGACGAGGAGCATCACATCGATTTCCTCGAAACCCAGATCGATCTGGTCGAGCGTGTCGGTGTGCAGCTTTACGAGCAGAAGCACATGGGCGGCCTCGAGGACGAACACTAAGCGTTGGCGACCGTCACGCGCTAAACGATCAAAGCCCGGACCGCATCACGCGGCTCCGGGCTTTTTATTTGTCTCGCACCTCTGGCTGAAAATGCTCTAGCCTCGTCGACAACAAGAAATATCCGGGAGACACGCGATGACCCATGCCCCAACCCATGCGCCCACTCATGCCTCGACCTATGACTGGCCTGCGATCGTTGGCGATCTGGACGCGCTCTTAAAGCTGCGCTCGATCCCGTTCGGCATGAAGATGTTCAAACGGCGCGAGGACATGGAAGCGATCCCGAAAATCAGGCGGCCGCAATCGGTCCATACACTGGATCAGATCGTGGCGCAGGCAGCGCGGATCGGCTGGACGGTCGGCATCACCAGCGACGATCTGGTCGGCGCGCAGTGCCGCGCGGTGGTCGGTCTCGGTGGCGCCAAGACGGAGGCGTGGCAATCCGGCCAGCACATGACCGGCGTGTGGTTTTCGACGCAAGCGGACGCGCAGGCGCATCAGGAGGCGATGCATTGCGTGCCCGACGGGCAATACGACGCGCTCGCGGTGGGGCCATTGTCATCGGGCAAACTCGATCCGCCGGACATCGCGCTGTTCTATGCGACCCCCGGCGCGATGATCTATTTCATCAACGGGCTGCAATGGTCCGGCTACAAGCGCTTCGACTGGAGCGTGGTCGGCGAATCCGCCTGCGCGGATTCATGGGGCCGCGCGCTGACCACACGGTTGCCGAGCCTGTCGATCCCGTGTTTCGCCGAGCGCCGCTATGGCGGTGTGCTCGATGAGGAAATGCTGATGGCGACGCCGCCGGAATATCTGGTCAGCGCCATCGCCGGCATGAAAGCGCTGTCGAAGAACGGCTTCCGTTATCCGTTCGCGCAATATGGCGTCCAGCAGGATGTGCGCGCCGGCATGGCGGTGAGTTATCCGGGCAGGGGATAGGGGAACAAAACTGCAAGCCGCCATTGCGATGAGCGTTTGCGACGAAGCAATGTCCATCGGACACGTCACACGCGGCATCGCTGATCTGGCGAATTACGGCGCACGCGAGTTTATGCCGGGCGTGTTTCCTCCTCGACCCGGATCACAGCCGCCGCAAGGCCGACAACCACCGAGAGCGCGAGACACCAGAAGCCGACATAGACATAGAGCACGGCGGACACCGCGCAGCCGAATGCGAACGAGCAGATCGCCAGCGCGAGACGGCTGAAGCGGGTCTGCACCGGCGCGCGTTGTTCGGGTTTGGTGCCGGTGAGCAGATCGACGGCGTCGAGAGTCACCTGCACGGTCGAGCCGGTCATCATGGTGGACGGTGGCAGGCTGCCCAGATGCACGCGCTGCACGGCGTTCTGCATCGCCATCGCGGCGATGCCGGCGAAACCGGTCAGCAGCGCCATCGGCGTGTTGGCGTCCGGAAACGGACCGAAGCGCACCGCCAGCACGAAGAACGCCAGCAGCAGCGCGACCTTGACCCCGAGCAGGATTTGCATCGCGGGTAGATTGTGCGCGCGCAGCGCAATGCCCGCCAGCCGCGCGAACGCGATCACCGCAATGAATTCCGGCAGCGCCAGAATCTTGCCGACGATACCGTGGCTGCCGTGCACCAATGCAGCACCCAGCGTCACGAAATTTCCGGTGACATGCGCGGTGAACAGTCCGGCAAGACCAAGGAAGCCTGCGGTATCGACGAAGCCGCCGTTGAACGACAGCAGGGCCGCGACGATGTTGGATCGACTAATTTGTTTCATTCGGGTTGTTGGGTTGTCTAAATATAGAGATGAAAATAGAGCCGGATGCCATTTGCGATGATCGAACAACGACAGTTGTTTAATCTCACCTATGAGCTTTCGTTTGTCGTTCTTCGGGAGAGCAATTCGACCGTTTTTGCGCTTAACATCCTGCGGCCCTGCTGAATATCAAGGTCGAATGCGACTCGGTTCACGAGCGCTCCCATCCGACTTATAAAATCAGCTAGTTCTTGCGCTGTTACCTCTCGGGAGCCTGGCATGTAATCCAGGTCGTCGTCGGTGGGCTCTTTGAGAAAAACCTTGCCTGATTCGTGCGTGACCCAAAGGCCGTGGACGTACTTGTTGCGTGCGATGTTGAGCGCGGCGAACTCAGCGAGCACTTCCTCGAAAATTTCGCTCTTGCCTGCGTTGATTTTCCCGCGCTCCAGCAATGCCGTCATCATTTGAAGGCGAGCAGCGTTAGTGCGGAGCGAGCGAAATATCTGACGTGCTGGGGCGTCTGTTCCACCTAACAAGGCCTCTAGTACTTCAATCATTCTCTCTTCTAAATGAGTCCAGTATCCAATTAATGCTCCAACATAATTCTGTATCGCTAGAATTTGGATTCCGTCTGTATACTTTCCATCTGGCCCAGTCGCACGGTCAGGAATATGGCCCCATCGTTTAAGTTTCTTTGTAGGTTTATTGCTCATATCCAAAAATCGCTCCTCGACCTGTATCTGTTGATCTGAGGCTTACGAGCCATCTCAGCCGAACAGCCCGACCGCCTCGCGCACCGCATCGATCGGCTGGATCGCCGCCGACCAGAAATTCCATTCCGGTGCGAACAGGTCGGCCGTTGTGTCCTCGCCGCGCGCCCATGCGTAGAAAAATTCTTCCGGTTCGAACGCGCCTGTGGCGGAGCCTGCGACATCGTTGAGCGGAATGCCGAGATGCCAGCTCAGGATCACGGGCAGGATATGGCCGGACATGGCGTGGCTGCGATGCATGGTCGCTGTCAGCGTCGATGTCAGCAGTTCGCCGCGCGGCGAGGTATCGTAGCCCGCAAGCACATGGGTCGAATCGTGCGGCACGGCGAATTCGAAATTGAGCGCGCTCGGCTCGCCGGGATAGGCATAGCCGTTGGCCTGATAGAACATTGCGAAGGCGTGGCCGAATGTATTGTCCGGCAGCCGCGCCAGCGCGTGAAACCGCGTTGCCAGCGCCGGATCGGGGGCTGCCTCGTAAGGCTTCAGCCACGGCCCCATCTCGGCGGTGGCCCATGCGCGGCCTGTCACGCTTTCGAGGTTGGCGTGAATCATGTGGGCCTTGGCTTCCTTCATGTCACCCAGCGCCACCCGTGCGAGATCGTGAACGAACTCGTCGCGGATGCCGAGTGAGTCCGCAAGCTTGATGACGGCACTCAGTTTCGCCGGATTGATCGTGCCATCGACGAAGGCCATGATGGCCGCGAAGCTGACGGCTTGCGCGGCGAGGGCGGGATCGGCGGTGAATTCGGCCTGCCGGTAGGGACTGAGCGGCGTCAGCCCTGCGAGACCGAACTGCGGTTCGAGATGAAAGATGTAACGGGTGGCGGCGGCGATGGTCTCGTGATCGATCTCCGCTGGAAGTCCTTCCGCCGCTGCAATGCCGAGCATCGCGGCGAGCGTGCTACGGGCCTGGTCCAGCGTTGCGGGAATGTGCATGGGTCTGCCGCGATCCTACCTGAACTGCTTCCGGCAGAGCGGACTGAGCTTTTTGACGTTCTTCTCCATGCAGGCCGTGATCCGCTTCACGTTCGGCACATACGCGCGGCAGAATGTCATTGCATCCTGGCGGCAGGCGCGGCGCTGATCCGGCGTTCCTGCGGCCTGAGCCGCGGACGGAGTCATGGCGAGAAGGGCAATGGCGAGAAAGGCAATGGCGACGCTGGTGATACGCGCCCCGGTCATCGGTTGGGTCATGGTTCAGATCCTTTGACCGGAACCGTAACCTGATCGTCATTGTCCATCAAACGGTAAACCGCAACGCGGTCATGCTTGGCGACGTTGCCCTAGTGATGCGCGGGCACGTCGGCGCCGTCTGCGGAATACTGCCGGATCTTGTTGCGCAGCGTCCGGACCGAGACGCCAAGCACGCGTGCGGCATGGGTCCGGTTGCCGCCGCAGCGGGCGAGGGTTTGCAGCACAAGCTCGCGTTCGATTTCCTCGACCGTGGCGCCGATCAGCAGGCGGACCACGCGGCCCGGCGCTACCGATGGCGTATCCGGTATCGGCTCCGATGTGTGTCGGGGCATATCCTGGATCATCGAGATCTCCTGACCTTCTCCGCTGCATTGGCGCAGACTGTTAAGTCACGATCTCAGCCCGACACAGAGGGTGGGCCGATATGGTTAACGGAATCCTAATTTTCCGATAACCTGTTCAACTGACAGGTGAATTGGAACCCGATGGAACCGCTTGGGATTGCGCGATAAATTTCCGCCAAGCATGATGCGCGCCTCACATTTGTGCGCCGCGCGGTTGAGTATTGGGTGAGGTTCAGGTCCGCATCGACGTCAGGAAGGACACCAGCATGTGCCGCAACATCAAGACGCTGTTCAATTTCGAGCCGCCCGCCACCGAGGATGAAATCCACGCTTCGGCCTTGCAGTTCGTCCGCAAGCTCTCCGGCTTCAACGCGCCGTCAAGGGCCAACGAGGCGGCGTTCGAACTGGCCGTCGCCGAGGTGTCCGCCAGCGCACGGAAGCTTTTGACCTCGCTGCACACCCACGCGCCCACGCGTGACCGCGAGATCGAGGCCGAAAAGGCGCGAGAGCGGAGCAGGGCGCGGTTCGGCTGAAAATTCCATCGGCATATTTCCTCAAGCCATTTGCGAGGGCGTCATGAAATACCTCACCGTCTTTTTTCTGCTGCTGACATCACAATCAGCCTTCGCCGACACCTCCGACCGCTTCGCCATGGGGGGATGGATCGAGAAATTCCAGCCCGCCATCGATCAGGCCAATGCCAGCGGCGAGCTGTTCCGGATTCGCGGCCATTGCCAGTCGAACTGCACGCTGTTTCTTGGCGTGCGCAATGTCTGCGTCGAGCGCAGCGCGCGGCTGCTGTTTCACGCCGGTCACGGCCGTGGCGCGAACAGGCACGTCATCAACGCCGGTTCGACCCAGCGGATGCTGAATGCCTATAACGGCAAGCTGCGGCAGTATGTGACCGAGAAGGGCTATCTGGCGAAGCTGGACTTCAGCACCATTTCCGGCGCGCGGATCATCGACGAGTTCGGCTACAAGGAATGTCCGCGCGGGTAACGCTACGGCGTCAGCTCCGGTTGCTGCCGGTAAGCTTGCGCCAGCCCGTCACCGCATAGGCAAGTGTGCAAAGCCACGTCATCACAGCACCGATGCCGAACGCGATGCGCCCGGTGATTGCGTTGTCGGTGATCGCGGGCAGCGAGAAGCCGTGCGACAGCCTGACCGGCTGGTCGCTGACGGCAGCCCAGCTCCCGATCAGCGCGAAGGACGCGAACAGCACGATACCGGCAAGGTATTGCAGGGTACGAAGCCATTGCGGCGCGCCGGAAGGCAGTTCGCCGCTGTCATTCGCGCCGCCAAGGGTCTGCATTAGCGTGGCGCAACCGGCGAGAACGAAGACCAGTCCTGCGAGCAGGACCACCCAAAGCGGCGCATGCAGGTTGCGCGGATCACCCGGCAAAGGGAGCGCTCCGGCGCCAATCAGCATCAGGTAAAGCCCGAACGGCAGCACAAGAATGCCGAGCCATCGAAACGTTTTCGGCATGGTTACGCGGCGCGTTGCGCGAGGAAGCCCCAGTCCCACGGCAGTTGCGCCGATCCGCGCGGCTTGCGCAGGCCATCCACCGACCACGGATAATACACCCGCGCAATGCGCGTGATCTCGAAGCCCTTTTCGGACACGGTGGAGATCAGTTCCTTGCGCTCGTAGAATTTCTGCCAGACGCCATCGCGACTGACGAGGCCGCCGGCCTTGATCTTGTCCGCGGACGCGCCGAGCTTGTTGACCATCAACTGCGATTCCATCGACGGCACCACCACCAGCGCGTAGCCCGATGGCTTGGTCACGGCGGCCAGCGTCGACCACAGCGCATCGCGCTTGGCTTCGCGCGGCGAGGTAATGACATTCAGGCACACGCTGAGATCGGCGACGGTGCCGAGCACCTCCGCCGACTTGCAGACATCCATTGCGATCCATTTTGCGTTCGTCATTTCCGCGCATCGCTTCTTCGCGCGCGCGACGATGCGCGGCGCGAAATCGATGCCGGTGATCCTGTCGAAGCGATGGCCGAATGTCTTGACGAAGCTGCCGACGCCGCAGCCGAGATCGACAAGCTCGAGATTTTTCCGCGACTTGCAGGCGGCGGCAACGAAGCGCGGCATCTGTTTGCCGGTTTCATCGGTGACGATATCGCACACCATTGTTTCGAATTTGGCGGCGTGCAGATCCCATTCGACTCGATTCACATGAACCTCCCGTCGGTTAGTGTGAAGCCGAATCGATTAAACAACAGAAACGCCCGCAGAGATACGCGCCGGGTTGCCGAATCTGTTGATCAATTCGGTGGTCTCGCAGTTCCGCTTGCGCCATTGGCATTTTCCCAATCCGCGCGATGGGCTAGACTTGATTCGGTTTTGCCGATCTGTTTCCCAGCATCCGCTGTTTCCATCACCTGTTCACACCCATCCGGAGAATCCTCATGCGTCTCTCATCCGCACTACGCGCCGCGCTGGTCGCCTTGACGGCTTTCGTCGGTATCGGTCTGTCATCCGCACATGCCGACGGCGGCACGATTTCGCTGACGATCTACAAAGCAGGCTGGGTGATCGGCGGTTCGGGCGGCGGCGGCACGCTGAATTTCCGGGGCCGTAACTATGCGCTTTCCGCCGGCGGCATCGACTACGGTCTGGTGTTCGGCGGATCGAAGACCGTGCTGCGCGGCCGCGTCAGCAACATCAACCGGCCTTCGGACGTGGCCGGTGTGTACGGTGCTGCCGGTGCGGGGCTTGCGGTTGGCCGCGGCGCGCGCGCGATCGTGCTGACCAATCAGAAGGGCGCGGTGCTGGAACTGTCCGGCCGCCAGACCGGCCTGATGGCGAATCTCGATCTCAGCGGACTTGCGATCACGTTGAAGTAAAGCACGAAGCGACGGTATCGGCGCTCGCAAGCGCCGCCGATACTAACCATCCGTGGATGTCGCGATGGCGGTCTCGCTCGTATTGAGCGTGGCCGCCTTTTGTTTGCTCCATACCTCAAAGCCGATCATGCCCACGGCCATCGCGGCGACGAAGGCGATCACCGGCCAACCGAGTCCGGCAAGATTGACCAGCGCCGGGCCGGGGCACAACCCGACCAAACCCCAGCCGATCCCGAACAGCACCGCACCCGCCACCAGCGGCGCATCGATGTCCTTGCGTGTCGGCCAGAGACTTTGCGCCGAGAACACAGGCGCGCCGCGCCGCTTCGCCAGCGCAAAGCCGACGCTCGACACCGCGACCGCACCGGCCATCACAAACGCCAGCGTCGCGTCCCACGCGCCGAAGATGTCGAGAAAGCCGAGCACTTTCGTGGTGTCGGTCATGCCGGAAATCAAAAGGCCTGCGCCGAAAATCAATCCGCAGGCAAAGCTCGCGAGAACGAGTGGCATGGTCAGAATCCGGTTCCGTGGCGCGCGATGGCGACGGTGACGATGGCCGCGATCATGAAAACCGCAGTGGCGATGAGCGAGCGTGCCGACAGCCGCGCGACGCCGCAGACGCCGTGACCCGAGGTGCAGCCGCCGCCCATGCGGCTGCCGAAACCGACAAGAAGTCCGGCCACGACAATCAGGAACAGGCTTGCGGGCATTGCAGGCGAGGGCAACAGTGCGCCGGTGAGGATTGATGCGATCAGCGGCGCTGCGATCAGGCCCGCGACGAAGGCGAGCCGCCAGCCGCGATCCTTCGCGCCTTGCACAAGCAGGCCACCGAAGATTCCGCTGATGCCGGCGATGCGCCCGGTCAGCAGCATCAGCATCGCAGCAGACAGCCCGATCAGCGCGCCGCCGAGCAGGCCGGAGAGGGGTGTGAGGTTGTGCATCGGGGGCCATCCTTCTTGTCTGCGTGACTGTGTTATATCACAGCGCGCGTGCAAGCTTTTGGCGTTTTCCAGCCAAAAGGCTCCGGCAAATGCTCAATCACACCGGGGCGGATTGGCAGAGCGAGCCTGAAGGGTTGGCGCTCCGCGGTCTAGATGCGCGCGCCGCGATTGTAGGCTTCAATCAGCTGGTTGTAATCGCGCAGCAGGCGTTCGGGCGACCCCTCGATCATCCAGCCGCTGCCGGCGTTGATCATCATCTTGTCGCCCTGGCTGTACGGCGTCTTGTCGCGGAGACGGCGCATCAGTTGTTTCGCCGAGGTCAGGTAAGACTTGGCATTGCCGGTGAACATCGATCCGATCTTCTGTCCGTCGGTGTTCGCGATGTCTTCGACGCCCTTGATGGCGGCTTCATAGTCACCCAGCGCCTGCGTGACGGCGGCAAGATCCGGCTTGTCGGTATTCTGCGTTCGCAGCACGCGCTTGGCCTGGATCATCAGCGCCTCGACATGATAGCGCGCCTTGCGGCCTTCGCTGCGCTCGATCTCGGCAAGCCGTTCCAGCGCGCGCTTGTCGTTGATGATCTCGACGTTGCGCCGCAAGTCCTTGTCGGCCTTTGCGAAGGCATCCCACGCCGCGACGAGTTGGGGATGCAGCGCCTTCCCCTTGGCCATCTTGTCGTCCTTGTAGTTTTCCTGGGTGTAGTAGTCGTCCGCTTCCTTCAGCAACGGTTCCAGCTTGCTGACCGCCTCGGCGTAAGCGGACCCTGCGGCTTCCAGTTCGGCGTCGCGCGGTTCCAGCGTGTTGGCGCTCTCGACATTCTTGCGGCAGTCCGACGTGTCGTAGATCGTATAGGTGCCGTAGATGATCCGCTCTTTGCCGGTCGGACCGCTCGGCTTGGCCCAGCTGAAATAGCGGTTGCGGGAACTGTAGGAGCGCTCGGACAGGCGGTTGATGCAACCCACATAGGCGTTCATTTTTTCGGTGAGCGACGCCTCAGGGTTGGGGGCTGGCGGCTTGGTCTGTGCGGGAGCTTGCGACACCATGGAACCCGCGAGGGTGACGGCGATCAAAGCGCTCGTGGCGGCTGACGTGCTGCGCATGGTGCTGGTGTCCCTTTTAGACATAACCGTATGTCGCACCATGGTGGTGTAAGGTTCAGGGCATAAGCGAAGTCGAGTGATACTAAGAGCGTCCAAGCCAGCGCCTTGCTTTTGCTCGTTCTTCGTCAGTGAAAAGGGACAGATATTTTGTTTCTAGGATAAGGTGTTCAACGGTTAAATCTTCGCGGTGAAAGTCGACAACGAGCTTCACGAAGCCTTCCGAAGGTGATGTTTTACTCAAGAGTGTTTTGGCAGTTCCAACTCCCCCGCGCTCGTCAAGCATGCTCAGGAAATAAGTAGGTCGATACTTGTATTCCTTTGCACAAGTTCGGGCTGCATCTCTCAATGCAGCCTCGAACTCAGCTTCCAAGGCAGACGTGTTTTTCATTGAGAGTTCTCAGAACGCCTTGTTGCTCTCTTTCACAGCATCCGCCTCGACATAGACCTGTCCGCCCATCTTGACGAACTTCTCGCTCATTTGCGCCATGCCGTCCTCGATCACACCGGAGATCGACATGCCGATGCCCGGCAACTTGCCGTCGAGGTTGAGCGCGGCCTTCTCGTTGTCGCCGAGGGTCGCCGCGTAGTCGCGCACGTCCTGCGTGATTTTCATCGAGCAGAATTTCGGTCCGCACATCGAGCAGAAATGCGCCACCTTGTGCGCTTCCTTCGGCAACGTCTCGTCGTGATAGCTGCGCGCGGTATCCGGATCGAGGCCGAGGTTGAACTGGTCCTCCCAGCGGAAGTCGAAACGCGCACGTGACAATGCATCGTCACGCAGTTGCGCCGCCGGATGACCCTTGGCCAGATCGGACGCATGCGCCGCGATCTTGTAGGTGATGACGCCGACCTTGACGTCGTCCCGGTTGGGCAGGCCGAGATGCTCCTTCGGCGTCACATAGCACAGCATCGCGCAGCCGAACCAGCCGATCATCGCAGCACCGATGCCCGAGGTGATATGATCGTAGCCCGGTGCAATGTCGGTGGTCAGCGGTCCAAGCGTATAGAACGGCGCTTCGCCGCACTCTTTCAGCTGCTTGTCCATGTTGATCTTGATCTTGTGCATCGGCACATGGCCGGGGCCTTCGATCATCACCTGACAGCCCTTGGCCCATGCGATCTTGGTGAGTTCGCCCAGCGTCTCCAGTTCGGCGAACTGCGCGCGGTCGTTGGCATCGGCAATCGAGCCGGGACGCAGGCCATCGCCCAATGAGAACGACACGTCATACTTGCGCATGAGGTCGCAGATTTCCTCGAAGTGGGTGTAGAGGAAGCTCTCCTTGTGATGCGCAAGGCACCACTTCGCCATGATCGAGCCGCCGCGCGACACGATGCCGGTGACGCGGTTGGCGGTGAGGTGAATATAAGGCAGCCGCACGCCGGCATGGATGGTGAAATAGTCCACGCCCTGTTCGCATTGCTCGACCAGCGTGTCGCGATACAATTCCCAGGTCAGCTTGACCGGATCGCCGTCGCACTTCTCCAGCGCCTGATAGATCGGAACTGTGCCGATCGGAATCGGCGCGTTGCGCATGATCCATTCGCGGGTGGTGTGGATATTGCGGCCGGTCGAGAGGTCCATCACGGTGTCCGCGCCCCAGCGGATCGCCCACACCATCTTGTCGACTTCTTCCTCGACCGATGAAGTAACAGCGGAGTTGCCGATGTTGGCGTTGATCTTGGTCAGGAAATTGCGGCCGATAATCATCGGCTCCAGCTCGGCGTGGTTGATGTTGCAGGGGATGATGGCGCGGCCGCGCGCGATCTCAGAGCGCACGAACTCCGGCGTAATGAACGCAGGCACTTCTGCGCCAAACGATTCACCGTCGGCAAGGGCTGCTTCCGCGCGTTCCAGCTGCTGCTTGCGCCCGAGGTTCTCGCGCGTGGCGACGTAGATCATTTCCTTGGTGATGATGCCCTTGCGGGCGAATTCGAGCTGGGTGATCGGCGCGTCGCCGACGCCGCGGATCGGCTTGTGATGCGCCTTGAAGGCGGCAGCCGCATGGGCCGCGCCGACATTGCCGTTGTCCTCGGCCTTGATCTCGCGGCCTTCATATTCCTCGACGCCGCCGCGTTCCTTCACCCATTCGATGCGCGAGCGGGCGAGGCCGGCGTTGACGTCGATGATGACGTTCGGATCGGTGTAGGGGCCGGAGGTGTCATAGACATTGAGGTTCGGCTCGCCAGCACCCTCGGACAGGATGATCTCGCGCAGAGGCACCTTTACGTCGGGTGCTTCGTCGGCAGCGACATAAATCTTGCGCGACGAGGTGAGGCCTCCGGTGGTGACGGCGGCTTTAATGTCGGCCGTGTTGATCTGTTTGTTCATGGCGTGTCTCCCGTTCGGGTCAGTTTGGTTGTTTCAGCGATATCCAAAAAAACAAAAAATGAGACCGATCGCGATCCAGATCGCGCCGGCAATGGGCAGCATGGTCGGTTGCTTCAGCATGGCGCGCGCGCCTTGCACCACGTACTGAGGCGCAAGCAGGCGGATCGCGCCGCCGATGGCTGAAAGCCAGCCGAACAGGGTGATCAGTCCGCGCCAGTCGGCGGCCCACACGTTATGAGTCAGCACGATTGCAAGACCCGCAGGCATGATGAGCAGACCGCTGAGAAACAGCAGCGCGCGATTGGCGACGAAATCCTCGGCGATGCTGTGGAACGCGCGCCCGTTCAGCAGCACGGCAAGGCCGACAACGGTCATCACAGGGCCGAGCAGCTTGGCGAGAAAGATCGATGTCTGCATCGTCGCTTCCTATGCGGCTTCCGAATAATCGGTGAGCCAGGCGCGCACGCGCGCGTCCGGATCGGCGTTCTGGGTGACGTCGCTGACGACGGCGATGGAATTCGCGCCAGCGGCAAAAATCATTTCAGCCTGTTCGAGCTTGATGCCGCCGATGGCGACCAGCGGAATGTCGCCGATCAGCAGCTTCCACGCGGTGATGCGCTCGATGCCTTGCGGCGCGAATCGCATTTTCTTCAGCGTGGTCTCGTAAATCGGGCCGAGCGCGATGTAGTCGGGCTTGTAGGCGAGCGCGTTGTCGAGCTCGGTCTCGTCATGGGTGGACAGGCCGAGCGTCAGCCCCGCGCGGCGGATCGCATGAACGTCCGCCGTATCGAGATCTTCCTGCCCGAGATGCAGATGCTGCGCGCCTGCCTCGATGGCCGCGCGCCAGTAATCGTTCACCACGAGGTTTGTTTGGGTGCCCTTGGTGACGGCGAGCGCCTCGCGGACGATGGCGAGGGCTGCGGCATCATCGAGGTCTTTCGCGCGCAGTTGCACGGTGCCGACGCCAAGCTTGGTCAGCCGCGCCACCCACGCCACGCTGTCGACCACGGGATAGAAACGGTCAGGATACGGCATGCCAGAACGGTGTCCCTACGACAGGAGTTGAAGGAGAGGCGAAATCGCGCGCGCCCATTAACCCGGATTCAAATCCGGCGCGGCCAGCTTCTGCGGCGAGACGGAACGCGTGGGCCATTTTCACCGGATCGTCGGCCTTGGCGATGGCGGTGTTGAGCAGTACGGCATCGAAGCCAAGCTCGAAGGCTTCGGCTGCGTGCGACGGCGCGCCGATGCCTGCATCGACCACCAGCGTGATGTCGGGCAGACGGGCGCGCAGCAGCTTCAGTGCATCGCGGTTGGTGATCCCGCGCGCGCTGCCGATAGGTGACGCCCACGGCATCACCACCTTGCAGCCGGCATCGACCAGCTTCGTGGCGACGCTGAGATCCTCGGTGCAATAGGGAAACACCTCGAAGCCGTCTTTAATGAGAATGTTTGCGGCTTCCACAAGCCCGACCACGTCGGGTTGCAGGGTCTCGTCGTCGGCGATGACTTCCAGCTTGATCCACGGCGTGTTGAACAGTTCACGCGCCAGCTTTGCGGTGGTCACGGCCTCGCGCACGCTTTTGCAGCCTGCGGTGTTCGGCAGCACGGTGACGCCGAGTTCGCGGATCAGCGACCAGAACTGATCGCCGGTCTTGCCGCCTGCGGTTTCGCGGCGCACCGACACGGTGACGATCTGGCTGCCTGCGGCACGGATCGCGTCCTGCATGATTTTCGGCGATGGATACAGCGCGCTGCCGATCAGCAGGCGCGAGGAGAATTCCTTGCCGTAGAAGTTGACCGTCTTTGCAGTCATTATTGTTACCCTCCCTGCCGTGGGGTGAGGATTTCCACCGCATCGTTATCGTTGAGCGGCGTCTCGGCCCAGCGCGCACGCGGCACCACGTCGTAATTCACTGCCACAGCGAGATGCGCGCCGTCGTAGTCGAGTTCGGCCAGCAGCGCGTCGACGCGCGTGGCTTTTGTTTCCCGGCGTTCGCCGTTGACGATCAGGAACATTGCATCACCTCGTTGTCGATAGCGCCGCGCTGGACATAGGCCAGCGTTAATTCCGCCAGCGCAGGCGCCAGCAGGAAGCCGTGGCGATAAAGTCCGTTGACCGACATGCGGGTTGCATCGATGGCGATGCGCGGCAGGTTGTCGGGGAAGGCGGGACGAAGCCCCGCGCCGATCTCGACGATGCGGGCTTCGGCGAAAGCCGGATGCACGGCATAGGCTGCGGTGAGCAATTCCAGCGCCGAGCGCACGCTGACGCCGGTGTCCTCAGACTCGATCGAGGTCGCGCCGATCATGAAACGGTTGCCGTCGCGCGGAATGATATAAAGCGGCCAGCGCGGATGCAGCAGCCGCACCGGGCGCGACAGCGTGACCTCCGGCGTCTCGACGATCACCATCTCGCCCTTGACGCCGCGCAGGTCCGGATGCCTGTCACGCGCACTCAAGCCACGGCAATCGATCACGATGCCGGACTCGAGCTGGTCCGGTTCGCAATCGCTTTTGAATTTGATCGTGGCTCCAGCCTCGGCCAGCTTCGCATGCAGTTTCGGGAGTACCGTGCGCGGTTCGACATGGCCTTCGCCGGCGAAAAACAGTGCGTCACGAAATCGCCCATCCAGCGAGGGTTCAAGCCCGGCGATGCCGGATGCATCGAGACGCTCGTAATCGGTGGTCAGGCGGGCAAAGCGGTCGAAGTCGGCGCGGTCGCGCGAATGCGCCACCACCAGTGAGCCGTTGAACGGTGTTTCGGGAACCTGTTCGCGCCACAGGTCGAGCGAACGGATACCGAGCCGCGTGATGACAGGTTCGGAGGCTTCGCGCTCGCACCAAGGCGCCAGCATTCCGCCGGCCCAGTGGCTGGTCGCCTGCATCATCGCCGCGTCGCCGCGCTCGTGCAACGTCACGTCATAGCCGGCGCGCGCGAACAGCAACGCCTGCCAGCTGCCGGCGATGCCTGCACCGATGATATTGACGGAAGATTCCCCTCGCGGAGACGATTGCTCTTTTAACATCCCTGTCCCTTCGCCGGCATGACCCGGATCAGGTTCAAAGGGTCACCGCGCAACATGCGGTATCTCAGCTCCACGCCGGAGCCCCCCTCGGAACACACTTACGATAGACCCGATGTTAGAGGGATTCAATGGCCGGGCCTGCACCC
>CALRLJ020000018.1:0-19378 GCA_943368635.1 Sediminibacterium ginsengisoli
AACGCGACGATCTTCGACGGCCACGCCGCCGAGGACATCGCCAAGTTCCTCGATTACACGGTTGAGTTGGGTGTCGGCGTTTCGATGTCGCCCGGCTACGCTTATGAGCGCGCACCGGATCAGGAGCACTTCCTGAACCGCACCAAGACCAAGAAGTTGTTCCGCGACGTCTTCGCGCTCGGCAAGGGCAAGAAGTGGAACATCATGCACTCGGGTCTGTTCCTGGATTTCCTGGCCGGAAATCAGGAATACGAGTGCAAGCCTTGGGGCATGCCTGCGCGTAACATCTTCGGATGGCAGAAGCCCTGCTATCTGCTCGGCGAAGGCTACACCAAGACCTTCAAGGAGTTGATGGAAACCACCGATTGGGAAACCTACGGCACCGGCAAGTACGAGAAGTGCGCCGACTGCATGGCCCATTGCGGTTATGAGCCGACTGCGGCCGACGCCGCGATCTCCAACCCGCTCAAGGCGGCCTGGGTTGCCTTGCGCGGCGTGAAGACCTCTGGCCCGATGGCGCCGGAGATCGATATGAGCAAGCAGCGCCCGGCGCAGTACATCTTCTCGTCGGAAGTGCAGAAGCGTCTGTCGGAAATCCGTGCCGATGAAGCAAAGGCCGCGGAAGCCAAGGCTGCCAAGCTTGCGGCTGCGACAACAGCGCCTGCCTCGACCAGCGCATCGACCGCAGCCTGATTTAAAACCACATCAGAAGAAAAAGGCGCGGGCAATGCTCGCGCCTTTTTTGTTGAGCGCGCGCGGCCTCCCCTTGCGTCTGCCAATTCGCGCTATATACTGAACCATATGGTTCAGTATATTCAGACCCGCTTCGATGCCACTTTCGCCGCGATCTCGGACGCCACCCGACGCGGCGTTCTGGAGCAGCTCGGGCGCGCAGACGCGTCGATCACTGACCTTGCCGAGAAGTTCCACATGACCCTCACGGGCATGAAGAAGCATGTCGGCGTGTTGGAGCAGGCACAGCTCGTTACCACGGAGAAGGTCGGTCGTGTGCGGACCTGCAGACTCGGCCCGCGCCGGCTGGAGGAAGAGGCGGCATGGATCGAGAGCTACCGCCAGCTCTGGGCCTCACGCTTCGACGAATTGGACAAGGTTGTCGAGGAATTGAAACGGAAGGAGAAGGCCGATGGCCGCAAGAAAAGAAAGTGAGCCCGCAAAGAACCGCACGACTGCGGAACGCAAGTCCGAGCGTGAACTCGTCGTGACGCGAATCTTCAATGGTCCGGCGCGCATCGTGTTCGAGACATGGACCACGCCCGAGCTGTTCCGGCGATGGTGGGTACCGAAGTCGTTCGGAATATCCATCATTTCCTACGAGGCCGATATTCGCACAGGTGGCACGTACCGTATCGTGATGGGCCACCCTTCCTCAGAGCAACCTATAGCGTTCTTCGGCAGGTACATCGAAGTGACGCCGCACTCCCGCATCGTCTGGACAAATGACGAGGGTGGGGAAAGCGGGGCTGTCACCACGGTGACTTTCGAAGCGCGAGGTGCAGAAACCCTGGTCGTGATGCACGACCTTTATCCCTCGAAGGAAGCTCTCGACGAAGCCATCGCCTCCGAAAGTACGAGCGGGTTTAGCGAGACATTCGAGCAACTGGACGAACTTCTCGTCACCCTGGGCACGGGCGTGGGACGACCATGAATTCGTAGATATCGAGGTCGGCCAGCTTGGGCTCTTCATGACGCGGAAGAGAACTCCGGCAAGGTCGTCGCCGCCCTCGACGGCAAGACCGAGGCTGAGAACTGCGAGTTCGAAAGCAGCCTCAGCCCAGCGTGCCCCGGCAGCCTTTCAACGAACGCAGCGCGCGGCTGAAGTCGCGACCGGTCGAAATCAAATGCGGAATCGTCCTTGGGTTACGCGCAATCCCGCGCATCACCTTCCACATGTCGACATTGCCGTTGGGCTTGATGGCGTTCATCGTCAATTCGGGCAACGCGCGATGTGCCGGGTCGCTGATGACGCGCACAGCCGCGAACGGCAGGCCATAGTGCTCGGCGTAACGAGCCGCGATATGGCTCTCCATGTCGACCGCATCCGCGCCGGTGGTCGCCCGCAACGCCGCCTTGGCGACTTGCCCGGTCACAACTTCCTCGACGCCAGCGAGCACGCCGGAAATAATATGGCGCTTGCGCGTCGTCGGCAGAGCCACAAGATTTTCAGTCAGTGCAGCAGCAGTGGACCAGCGCTTTTCGCCCGCCAGAATCTCTGAGGCGATAACGACGTCGCCAGACTTCAATACCGGATTGAGGCCGCCTGCGACGCCAAAGCTCACAATGCCGCGGATGCTCGCCGGATCGAACGACGTCATCATCTCGCGCAACTGAACTGGATTGCTTGAGCTACAGATGACAGTGAGGCCGGGGCCGGCAGCGATGCGGGCCTCCTGTTTCAAGCCAGTCACGATCAGGACCGGCAGATCATCTCGCGCTGTAGCGATGTGTGCGGCGTCCCCGCCCGCGCCTATAGTCACATTCCGATCCCCACGAAGCGGCTGTTAGTATTGCGCAAATTTCGGTACCGCGCCAGCGCCCACAGCGGGAAGAACTTGGAATACCCGTGGTATCGCAAATAGAACACACGCGGGAACCCGCCCCCGGTGTACTGCGGCTCGGTCCATAACCCGTCCTGGCCCTGGAACCGGATCAAATAGGCGATGCCGCGCTCGGTTGCGGGGTGGTCGACTTTCCCCGCCGCCATCAGGGCCAGCGTCGCCCAGGCCGTCTGGGAGGCTGTGGAATCGGCCTTCTCGTAGCCCTTGTAATCGAGCCGGTAGCTGTTGCCGTCCTCACCCCAGCCGCCATCCGCGTTCTGGATCGAGACCAGCCAGTCGGCCGCCTTCGCCATCACCGGGTCGTTGTGATCGACGCCGGCAGCGTTCAGCGCGCACAATACCGACCACGTCCCGTAGATGTAGTTGACGCCCCAGCGCCCGAACCACGAGCCGTCCGGCAGCTGCGTGCGGCGCATATACTCAACGCCCCTCGCCAGCGCCGGGTTGGTCTCGGCCTTCTCGCCAAGCTGCGCCAGCATCGAGACGCAGCGCGCGGTGACATCCTCGGTCGGCGGATCAAGCAACGCGCCGTGATCCGAGAACGGAATGTTGTTGAGATAGTATTCAAGATTGTCGGCATCGAACGCCGCCCAGCCGCCATCCTTGCTTTGCAGTCCGTCGATCCACTCGCGCCCGCGCGCGATAGCATCGTCATATTTCGTGCCTGCGTTCAACGTGCCGCGCGCACGATCCATCGCCATCACGACCACGGCAGTATCGTCGAGATCGGGATAATGCGCGTTGTTATATTGAAACGCCCAGCCGCCGGGGCGAACACCGGGACGCTTCTCGATCCAGTCACCCTCGACGTCCAGCACCTGCTTCGGTTTCAGCCAATCCAGCGCTACCTTCGCCGATGCAACTTCTTTCTCGCCGCCAACTTCGATCATGGCATGTGCGGCCAGTGCGGTATCCCAGATCGGCGACACGCAGGGCTGGCAGTAGGCTTCATCGTCCTTGATGACGAGCAGGTTCTCAACAGACTGCCGCGCCAGAACGTAATTCGGATGATCCTTCGGATAACCGAGCACATCGTACATCATCACGGCATTGGCCATTGCCGGGAAGATCGCGCCGAGGCCGTCGACGCCGTTCAGGCGCTCGGTCACGAATGCGACCGCCCTGTCGATGGCGCGCTGACGGATCTTCTTCGGGAAGAACGGATCGGCGACGCGCAAAACCTTATCGAGCAGATTGAAGCCGGTGAACCAGAGCTGGCTCTGATGCGGCGCTTTCGCCGTCATGCCGATCGACTTCGGATCTTCCAGAAACAATTCGTCGATGCCTACGCCCAGCGGATTGCGCGCGCGCGGCTTCTTGTTCATCAGCACCAGCAGCGGCACGATCACGGTCCGCGCCCAATACGAAATCTTGGTCAGATGGATTGGAAACCAGCGCGGCAGCAGCATGATTTCAATCGGCATCATCGGTGCAGCGCGCCACGTCACCACGCCGAACAGCGCCAGCATGATACGGGTAAACACGTTGCTCTTGATCGCGCCGCCGCGGCGAAGCATTTCCTCGCGCGCTTTCGCCATGTGGGGCGCATCGGGCTTGTCGCCGATCATCTTGAGCGCGAAGTAAGCCTTCACGCTGGCGCTCATGTCGAACTCGTGGCCGTAGAACAGCGACCAGCCACCATTTTCGTTCTGGATACGGCGAAGGTAATTGCCGATCTTGGCTTCCAGCGCAGCATCGACCGGTTCGGCCAGATAATGCCGCAGCAACACATACTCGGCCGGAATCGTGGCGTCGGCTTCAAGTTCGAACACCCAGTGCCCGTCAGGCTTGCGATAATCCAGCACCGCGTTGCTCGCAGCACCGATGCTGGCATCGACGGCCGCCGCTGACGGCGCCGCTTCAGCTTTATGGTTGTCGAGAGTTGTGCTCTGCATTTTATCCGTTATCGCATTTGCAGTGCCAGATCGGCGGCGCGGTCGCCGGAGCGGATCGAACCTTCGATGGTGGCCGGTAGTCCGGTGTCAGTCCAGTCGCCCGCGAGAAACAGGTTTTTCCATTCGGTAACAGGCCCAGGCCGCAAGGCATTTTGCTCCGGCGTCGCCTCGAATGTCGCACGGCGTTCGCGCACAATCTGCCACGGCGGAAGCGGGCCTTCTGCAACCTCGGCACTGATGCCGGCAGCCTTGCAGATGTCGCGCCAGATGTCGCGCGCCAGTTGTTCGCGCGGCACGTTCACCAGCCGATCTGCATCGCTGATGGTAATAGAAAGCCGCTGCGGGAACGCGAACAGCCATTCGATCAATCCGCCGATCACGCCCATCATCGGCGGCATATTGTCCGGCGGATCGTAGCGGAAATGCGCGTTGACGATGGCGCGGAACTTGGTTGGTGTCTTCAACCCGAGCAGGATCGATGACGCGGCGCGCGGCGGCACCGCCAGCACGACGACATCGCTCGATGCAACCGCAACCGTGTCATCGCCGAACTCCAGTGCCGAGATGGTCTCACCGGCCATCAACACCTGCCGCAGTTCGTGACCGAAGTTGATCGAAGCACCCTTCTCGCGCAGCAGCTTGAGCGCGGGATCGACCAGCACGGCGCTCAGGCCATCGCGCGCAATGAGCGGGCGGCATGACTTGCCGCCTGCAAGCAGCGTCTCGCGCACAATCGCGCCGGCAAGACCGGCGGAGCCATCCGGCGGATCGACGTTCAACGCAGCGAGCAGCAACGGCTGAACCAGCCGCTCATACAGCATGCCTTCGCATTTCACTGTCTTGCCGACCAGCGCGTCGGTACCCGCCCATATCACCGGCGCGAGCGCGAGATAGTCACCGACCGTCGTATCGGGCACACGACGGGTTTTGTCGAACACCCATGTCGGCAAACGGCCGTTGCCGAGATCGAGCATCCAGCGCTTGTCGGTTTTGAGATCGACGAAATCGAACTGCGCGCGCTCCGGCCCCACCAGGCCAGCTTCGCTCCCGATCGACAGTGCGTAGGACCGAGCATGGAGATTGCCCGACAGCAACAGATGGTTACCGTTGTCGATGACCAGATCGGTTGCTGCGTCATAATACGAGCGGCAGCGGCCACCGGCCTGCTGCGTGGCCTCGTGGACGTGAACCTCGAATCCTTCATTCGCGAGCCGGACAGCCGCGGACAGGCCGGAGACCCCGGCGCCAATGATATGAGCTTTTGCCATCAGATAAATGCGTACCGAATGAGAATGAAAATCTTGGCAATCTTGTTGAGCTTGACTGGCTTGCGCGGCAGCGCAAAACCACGGTCGACCAGCTTCTCGAGGATCGCGTGATAATACTCCGACATGATTTTCGGCGCGCGGACCACGCGACGCGAATTGCGCGCCATGATGTCATTCGACTTGGCAAAATGACCTCGCGCCTGCTTTAGGATGCCTTCGCAGACGCGCGGCAGCCGAGGATCGGATGCAACCACCAACGGATCGTTCGACATGATACCGGCTGCGTTGAGATCTTCACGCGGCAGATAAAGCCGGCCAATGCCGGCGTCTTCATCGATATCGCGCAGAATGTTGGTCAATTGAAGTGCACGCCCAAGATGATGCGCCAGCAAAATCCCGTCTTCTTCGCCGAGCCCGAACACCCGCACTGACAACCGGCCCACCGCGCTGGCGACGCGGTCGCAGTAAAGATCGAGCGTCCGTGCATCAGGCGCGCGGATATCGGCCGGCACATCCATTTCCATGCCGTCGATAATCGCAATGAAATCCTCGCGCCGCAGGCCGAATTGCTTCACCGACGATACGTAGCCGCTCAAACGCTGCGGCGGATGTCCGGCATAGAGCGCGTCGATGTCGCTCCGCCACTGATCCAGCGCCTTCAGGCGATCAGGACGCGGACCGTCAGAGTCCGCGATGTCATCGACCTGCCGGCAGAAGCTGTAGATCTGAAACATCGCTTCACGCTGCTCGCGCGGCAAAATGCGCATCGCGGCGTAGAAGGAACTGCCGGAGGCCGAACCTTCGGGTGTCACTTGCGATGTTGCTTCAGCAGCGGTCATGATGCCATCACGCGCCAGAGACACGGCGAACGACCGAAGTCTGTCCGGTCGCACGCTGGTACAATCCGCGCGCCATTGCCGACAATGCTACGCCCAGCATCTGCTGCTTTGAAAGATGAACACGCTCGCTCAATGGATCGCGGACTTTCAGCAGGTTGACGATTCTGCCGGCGACCGCGTCGATCACAGCAACTTCCAGTCCGAGACGCGTATCCTTCACCTCGCCGGGAAGCGAGCGACCTTCGTTCAGAAGCGTTTCCGTCCGGCGCGCCAGTCCGTGCAGGCATTTCAGCAAAGGCGGCGGCGCGTGCCCCTCGCCCAGCATCTCCACCGTCGCGCCAGCGGCGGCAAGCGCATCGCGCGGGATATAGACACGGTTGAGATCGAGGTAGTCCTTGCTGCAATCCTGCAGGTGATTGTTGATCTGCAAGGCCGCGCAGATCGCGTCCGACGCAGCCCAGGTCGAGCGATCCTCGCCATGCACATCCAGCATGAAGCGGCCGACAGGCATCGCCGACAGCGAGCAGTAATGGATCAACTCGTCCCAGTTCTCGTAGCGCAGCTTGGTGACATCGAGCCGAAATGCATTCAGCAGATCCTGCGCATGCTTCGGCGACATCGCACGTTCTGCGAACGCAGCCCGCAGCGCCACCGCTTCCGGCTGGCTATCGCTCTTGCCGAGCAGTTCCGCTTCAAGCAGATCGAGCTTGTCGAGCTTGTCCTGCGGTGCCAGCGACACGTGATCGGCGATGTCGTCGCCGGTGCGCACGAAATTGTAGAACGCAAGAATCAGGGCGCGATGGCGCGGATGAATAATCCACGACGCGACGGGAAAGTTCTCGTCCTTATGGCCTTTGCCAGAACGCAATTCGCCTGCTGTTGTCATTAGAAGCTGGATACCTGTGCCTGGGCGCGGCCATTCCACATTCCGCCACGCCCTTGAGAATACTGGAGTGCGGAATTGACCGTGAACACCATGTCAGCGATTGCGATTGCGGGGTGCGTGGGCGCCCGAAGCGCCGACAGCCCATAGTATCGCAGCATGGGCTGGAACGCGAGTGTCACAAGGTCGCCGCGCTTCTGCATTCGCCGGACGTCGCAGCGGCCCGCGATCCGATAAATCCAGATCGCGCATGCTGATACGACAACAACCAGTGATATTTGGGCAGACAATTCAAGCTCACGAACAGTATTGGACAATCGCAGGCGCAGGCGCAGGCCTCCGCCACAGTCGATTAGCAGGTTCATACCGCACAGCACAATCCTCTATCTGGCGTAAATATACCAACTATTTCAATATGTTATTTTCCGGTCTGGAAAATCTGGCCGTCTAACGGACCGTTACCGCACCAACCCAATTTGCCGGAACCATTCAGACGTTCTGGCCGGCGGCAAAACCGGACGACCACGCCCACTGGAAATTGAAGCCGCCGAGATGGCCGGTAACGTCGATCACCTCGCCGACGAAAAACAATCCGGGCACCGATTTGACTTCAAATGTTTTCGAGGACAGTTCCGCGGTATCGACCCCGCCGAGCGTGACTTCCGCTGTTCGATAACCTTCGGTGCCCCGTGGTTTCACGTGCCAGTTGTTCACGCGCATCGCGACCGTCTGCAATTGCCGATCGGACAGATCCGCCATGCGAGAAACCCCGCCGCCGGCCTCAGCGATCATCTGCGCCAGCCGACCCGGCAGCAGCCGCGCAAGCCCGGTTGCCAACTCCTGGCGCGGGTGATCGCGGCGCATCTCCTTCAACCTCGCGAGCACATCGACACCGGGCGCCATATCGACCTGAATGTCGTCGCCGTCGCGCCAATAGGACGAGATTTGCAGGATCCCCGGGCCGCTCAATCCGCGATGCGTGAACAGCATCGCTTCGTCGAACTGCGTCCCAGCGCACCTCACCACCGCCTCAACTGAAACACCCGCGAGATCTTTCGACCGCGCCAGAAGTGCCTCATCGAAAGTCAGCGGCACCAGCCCTGCACGCGGCGGCACGATGTTGAGACCGAATTGCTCGGCGATTTTGTATCCGAATCCGCTCGATCCCATTTTGGGAATGGACGGGCCACCTGTGGCAACCACTAGCGATTTTCCGCGCATCTCGCCGCGATCGGTAACAACCGTGAAACCGCCCTCGCCCTTCGTGACCGAGGAGATTTTTGTACCCAGATGCAGCGTTACGTTAGCCGACCCGCACTCATCGAGCAGCATGTCGATGATCTGCTGCGAAGAATCATCGCAGAACAATTGCCCACGCGTTTTCTCGTGATAGGCGATGCGGTGCTTCTCGACCATCGCGACGAAATCGTGCTGGGTATATCCACTCAGCGCCGACTTGCAGAAATGCGGATTGCGGGACAGAAAATTCGCAGGCGTCGTATACAGGTTGGTAAAATTGCAGCGCCCACCGCCGGAAATACGGATTTTTTCAGCCGGGCGCTTTGCCTGCTCGATCACCGCTACGCGTCGGCCACGGCCTCCGGCAATGCTGGCGCACATCAGACCCGCCGCTCCCCCACCGAGGACGACGACGTCGTAAACCGCTGGCGATTTCATAGGCGCTCAAACAACAAAGCTGTCAGCACCGACGCATTACTCGGCGGCGACTGGCATGTCCCGCAATCTGGTCGAATAATGCGATGCATTCTGTTGTCCACCCGACGCGTCTCGTGCGAACAATATCAGATGGTGTGCGACCAGACCAACAGTGATGACGCGTTCGATGTCCCCGCGCTTGAGAAGCGGCAGCGAGAACTTCCAGAATTCACGACGGTAGTCGCTCTTGACCCCAACCTGCCAGACGATATTGGCCAACATCGTCAGCCCGCGCTTGATATTGCGCAAGGACAGCCGCTGCCTGCTGTTGGGCAGTTTGACCCGGTTCGGATAGGTGTGGATCACCTGATAGTCGAAACGCTCGAACAATTTCTCGGGCGAATACGCCTTGCCCATGCACTCGCGCCATGTGGCTACGACATGATCGTAGGGCAGCAGAAAATCGACGTTTGAATCGCGCTCGCTGTCCTCGATCAAGCGGCCTTCGCGCTTGAGGCGATCCCACAGCGGTGTCTTCGGCAACGCCTGCAACAGGTTGATCGTCAACAGCGGAATTTCGGACTGGTCGACGAACTCGAGAATGCCCTCACCCGCATCGAGCGAGTCGGTATCCAACCCGAGGATAATGCCCGACACCACTTCCAGGCCGTAACTGTTGAGGGTCTGCACGCCCTCCAGAATCGGCACCACCATGTTGTGCTGTTTCGACATCGCCTTCAGGGCAGCGGGGTCCGGCGTTTCGATGCCGCAGAATACGGTGGCGAAGTAGGCATCGCGCATCAGGGACAGGATCTCGGGACGCTTCGCGATGTTCAGCGTGGCTTCACACGCGAACTGCAGCGCGAAGCCGTTGCGCTTCTGCCATTCGACGAGGTGTGGCAGGAGCTCCAGCGCCGCCTTGCGGTTGCCGATGAAATTGTCATCGACGAAATACACCGAGCCGGTGAGGCCGCATTCCAGCAGCTTGTCGAGTTCGGCAGTGACTTGTTCGGGGGTCTTCAGGCGCGGATTGCGTCCGTAAAGTCCGGGAATGTCGCAGAACTCGCACTGATAGGGACAACCGCTGGAAAACTGAATGCTGCCGAGAAAATAGCGCTCAAGCGGAATCAATTCATACGCCGGAATCGGAAATTCCGTCATCTCGCGGCGTTCCTGCGTGGTGAGAACCACCTGCTTGTCCGGCCGCGATGTATCGCGCGCCAGACGCCGGAACAGTTCTTCGGTGGCGTCGCCAAGCTCACCAACATGCAGATAATCGAAGTCGGGATAATTGTCCGGGCAGGCGCTGACGGAAGGGCCGCCCAGCGCCACGGCCAGATTATGCGCGTGGGCACGGCGGCAGATGTCGTTGATTTGCGGTCGCTGGATATGCATTCCACTGACGAAAACAGCGTCGGCCCAGTCGAAATCCTCCGCTGTCGCAGCCTTCATGTTCTCGTCAAGAAAACGGACCTCCCAGCCCTTAGGCAGCGATGCGGCGATCAGCAACAGCCCCTGGGGCGGCATGAAGGCCTGAACGCCATCGGTCAGGGGGTATGCGTATTCGAAAGTGCCAAAAGAAGGAGAGTATCGGGGAAAAACACAAAGGATGCGGCGAATGGAAGGACTTACGACGTCTCTCATCAGGCCCCCTGCTCTCAAGATATGCAGTTGTGCTAAGAACGGGCCACAATTTCGGTGAGATTAGGGCGCTCCCGAGAAAGCAGCCTCGCTCTCAGCGCAGCCATACCGGGATAAGCAAGCTGCGGACCATTCCCGTAACAACGCCCGTTCGAGGGCTTGGTTCCGCCCGGTTCCAATTCCGGATCAAAGACTGCTATCGTCCGGGTACAAAAAGTTTAAAGCCCTGCGGAGGAATACCCCGATGACGAAAACCAACCGCCAGATTCTGCTGGTCGAAAAGCCGACCGGTAAATTGTTGCCGCAGAACTTCAAACTGGCCGAAGCCGCCATTCCCGAACCGAACGACGGCGAGGTGCTGGTGCGTGTCCGTTACATCTCGCTCGATGCCGCCAACCGCGCCTGGATGCATGGCGCAACCTATCGCTCGGCAATCGAAGCCAACTCGGTCATGGCCGGCGGCGCGGTCGCGGAAGTCGTGACGTCGAGGGCGCCGGGCTTCGCGCCCGGCGATCTCGTATTCGGCGATACTGGCTGGCAGGATTATGCGGCGGTGAAAGCCAAGACGCTCGTCAGGGTGCCGCACATGGAGCCGATGACGCATCTCCTGAGCGTCTACGGCATCGCCGGCCTCACCGCCTATTTCGGCCTGCTGGAAGTCGGCAAGCCGAAGGCCGGTGAAACCGTCGTGGTATCCGCAGCGGCAGGATCGGTCGGCTCCATCGTCGGCCAGATCGCCAAGATCAAGGGCTGCCGCGTGGTCGGCATCGCGGGCGGCAAGGACAAGTGTAACTGGCTGGTGTCCGAACTCGGCTTCGATGCCGCGGTCGACTACAAGTCGGAGCCGGTGTTCAAGGCGCTGAAGGCCGCCGCGCCGAATGGCGTCGATGTGTATTTCGATAACGTCGGCGGCGATATTCTTGAAGCCTGCCTGCCGCAGATGAACCTGAACGGCCGCATCGCTTGCTGCGGTGCTGTTTCGCAATATGACGGCGCGCCATCGGCGACCGGTCCGCGCGGCGTTCCGGGGCTGATCGTGGTGAAGCGCCTCATCATGCAGGGCTTCATTGTGATGGATTACTATGACCAGACCGCACGGGCGATGGCCGACCTCCAGTCATGGGTAAAGGCTGGCACGCTCAAGGTGCAGGAAGATGTCATCGACGGCCTCGAAAATACACCCAAGGCGCTGATCGGACTTCTTGCCGGCGAGAACCGCGGCAAGCGGATGGTGAAGGTGTAACCTCCTCCGCTACTCATTCCGAAAAGAGGGTAACAGATACGAAAATGCCGGGTGAAAACCTGGCATTTTTACATTTTGCCATAAGTGAAGTTTTTGCTTACATAGGGGCCTCGCGTCCATTGTTGGCGCATGAACGCTAGACATGGATACGACTGATGCTGAATACGCCCCGCTCCTGCCGTGGAATGGTGACCTCGCCCCATCATCTCGCCTCTGAGGCTGGACTGCGCGTGCTGCGCGAAGGCGGCAACGCCATTGAAGCAACGCTAGCGATGGCCGCGAGCCTGCCGGTGGTCTATCCGCACATGAATTCCATCGGCGGCGATGGCTTCTGGCTGATCTCGAAAGACGGCAAGCCGCCCATCGCAGTGGATGGCTGCGGCGCGGCTGCAATGGCTGCGACACCCGAATTCTATAAAAGCAAAGGCCTCTCCGCGATTCCGCCGCGCGGTCCCCTCGCCGCCAACACAGTCGCAGGCACGCTGTCGAGCTGGGCCGAGGTGATCGCGATCAACAAGGAAATGGGCGGCAAACTTCCGCTGTCACGGCTGGTTGAAGACGCGGTTTGGTCCGCCGAAAACGGCTTTGCGGTGACTGCGACACAGCAGGAACTGACCGAAACCAAATTCGCCGAGTTGAAAGACTCGCCGGGCTTTATCGAGACCTTCCTGCTTGGCGGCAAGCTGCCGAAAGAAGGCCAACTGATGAAGCTGCCGGCGCTCGGCGCGACGCTTAAGCGCCTCGGCCAGCACGGCCCGATGGATTTCTACACCGGCACACTCGCCAAGGAGATCGCCGCCGATCTGGCGCGCTGCGGCTCACCCGTCACACTTCGCGACCTTGCCGCGCAGAAGGCACAGCGCCGCGAGGCGCTCTCCGTCGCCGTCAAGGACGCGACACTGTTTAACTTTCCCCCGCCGACGCAGGGCCTCGCCTCGCTGATGATCCTTGCGATCTTCGAGCGGCTGGGCGTTAAGGAAGCCGAAGGCTTCGACTATCTGCACAGCATTGTCGAAGCCACCAAGCAGGCGTTTCTGGTGCGCGACCGCATCGTCGGCGATCCGACACATATGAGCGAAAAAGCGCAGGACTATCTGAAATCAGCAAAGCTTGACGAGCTTGCTGCAAGGATCGATCGCAAGAAGGCCTTGCCGTGGCCAGTCCCAACCAATCCCGGCGACACTGTCTGGCTCGGCGCAATCGACAGCAACGGTATTGCCGTATCGTTCATCCAGAGCATCTACTTCGAGTTCGGTTCAGGCTGCGTGCTGGAGAACTCCGGCATCGTTTGGCAGAACCGCGGCTCGAGTTTCCTGCTTGATGGCGATGGCCCGCGCGCGCTGCGCCCCGGCCGCAAGCCGTTCCATACCCTCAACCCGGCGATGGCGCTGTTCAACGATGGACGTCGCATGGTCTATGGCAACATGGGTGGCGAAGGCCAGCCGCAGAGCCAATCCGCCGTATTCAGCCGTTACGCCATGTATGGCCAGGGATTGCAGGCTGCGGTGACCGCACCGCGCTGGTTGCTCGGCAAGACGTGGGGCGATGCCACGGTGACGCTGAAGCTGGAAAGCCGTTTCGATCCTGCCGTGGTGCAAGCGATGCGCGAGGCCGGCCATGACATCGAGATCCTGCCGGATTTCACCTCGACCATGGGCCACGCAGGCGCTGTGGTTCGTCATGCCGACGGAATGTTCGAAGGTGCCACCGATCCCCGCAGCGATGGCGCGGCGATGGGATTTTGAGAGCAAAATCGATTCGTTGAGCGGCGGGATTCGTCTTCAGGCTGAACTTGAACGGCAGACTCGAGTCGGGTTACGGATACGGCTGTAACCGTCTCACGTGACTCGGTTTTTTGGCATTGCCCGAAAGCGAAGTTATCTTCGCCGCAAGGACTTCATCGCGTCAATACAGCGGCCGGTGATCACTTCCCAGTTTGCGGCCTTGATGTCCGACGCCGGACACAGCCACGACCCGCCGACCGCGATCACATTCGGCTCGGCCAGCCAGGTTGCCGCGTTGGCGGCACCTATGCCGCCGGTCGGGCAGAAGTGTGTGTTCGGAAATGGTCCGGCCAGCGCCCGCAGCATCGCAATCCCGCCGGACTGCTCTGCGGGGAAGAATTTCAGCAGATTAAATCCTCGTGCCAGCGCCTGCATGACTTCGGAGGCAGTCGCCACGCCCGGCAGCAGCGGCAGATCGCTTGTCGCAGCAGCATCGAGCAATTCAGGCGTCGCACCGGGACTGACCGCAAACCGCGCGCCAAGTTGCTGTGCGCAGCGCAAGTCGTCTGCATTCAGCACGGTCCCGATTCCGACGATAGCGCCCGGCACCTCGGCGATGATCGCCTTGGCTGCGGCAGCGGCGGCCTCGGTACGAAACGTGACTTCGAGGACGTTCACACCACCGGCCACCAGCGCACGCGCAAGCGGCACGCCATCCTCCACGCGGTCGATGGTCAGCACCGGGACAATCCGCGCCGGGCTCAGGACTTTCTCCAGAGCAGCCCGCTTCTCGGAAGCCGTTAAGCCGGTCATGACAATCACTCCCTGCCAGTTGCGCGGGTCATCCCGTGCGGCATCGCAGCCAATGGAACGATCGCGCCACGGTGGCCGACCACCACGCCGGCCAAATCATGCCCGGCCTGTGCCGCCTCCACCGGGGTTACGCCATGCAGCCGCGCGGCGAGATAAGCCGCTGCAAAACTATCCCCTGCTGCCGTGGTGTCCACCACGCTGCTGACCGGCTTCGCTTTCACGGTTTTCTCAACGCCATTATGCCTGACAACGCAGACCGGCGTGGCTAGTTTCAGCACGACCTCGCGGGCTGCCATGCGGTCGATCAACTCAGTGTGCATGCGCGCGCCGAACAGCGGGGTCAAATCATCGACGGACGCCAGCACGATGTCCGCGACTGCAAGCACGTCGCGATAGACCTGGCGCGCGGTATCCAGAACCGGCCATCCCCGGACGCGGAAATTGGTATCGAAGACCACGCGGGTCGAACTTCCGCGAGCCTTGCGCAGCGCATCGATCAATCGTTGCTGGCCATCGGCATTGTAGAGCGACAGCGTGATACCCGAGAGATAAACGATCTCGTAATCCGCCAGCGCAGTGAACATCGCATCGGTTTCCGGCAGATCGAGTAGCATGCGTGCCGCGGAGTTCTCGCGCCAATAATAGAATGAACGCTCTCCCGTCTCGCTGGTCCGGATCGCGTAAAGACCCGGCAGTTTGCCACTCACGCGCGATACGCGCGTGGTGCCGACGCCCTCGCCTTTCCAGGCCTCGACCATCTCGTCACTGAACGGATCGTCGCCGAGTGCGGTGATATAATCCACACTCACGCCAAGCCGAGCGAGATAGACGGCTGTATTGAGCGTATCGCCGCCGAAGCCGCGCGCGGGCTGGCCACCGGCGCCTTGCGAGAGTTCGATCATGCATTCGCCAATGCAGGTGACTGTCGTCATCGCTGCACCGGGTGTTCTCAGCTCACGAATGTGCCATCGAGTTCGTCTTCGATGTGAATGCGAATGATGTCATCGAATGTCTTCTCGGCGGTGGTGAAACCGAGCTTGAGCGCACGGTCGGCCACGAAGTCACGCGGCCAGCCTGCGACGATGCCGACGATTGTCGGATCCGGCTCGCGCCTGATGCGCGCCGTAACGCTTGGCCCCGCCACGCGTGTTAGCGCCGCGATCTGTTCGCCGACCGTCGCAGAAAGGCCCGGCATACTTAGCGCCCGGCGCGGCCCGATGGCGCTGGTGTCCATGGTCGCTGCATGTAACAGGAAGCCGACCGCCGAGCGTGGCGACGCGTGCCAATGGCGCACATCCTCCGACACCGGCAGCACCGCTTCCTTGCCGGCGAGCGGCTCGCGGATGATATTGGAGAAGAAGCCGGACGCTGCCTTGTTCGGCAATCCGGGCCGCACGCAGATCGTGGGCAGGCGAATGCTGACGCCATCGAGCAAGCCCTTGCGGCTGTAGTCCGAAATCAGCAGTTCGCCGATTGCTTTCTGCGTGCCGTAGCTCGTCAGCGGTGTAGTGAGGAACTCATCCCCGATCTGTTGCGGGAACGGAGCGCCGAACACTGCAATCGAAGATGTGAACACCACGCGAGGCTTGTAGCCGCTGCCGATGGCCCTGATGGCATCGATGAGATAGCGCGTGCCGTCGAGATTGATTCGGTAGCCCTTGTCGAAATCCGCCTCGGCCTCGCCCGACACGATTGCCGCAAGGTGGACGATCACATCGGGCTTCGACGCGACGAGCTTCACCACCGCTGCCTGCTCCGACACATCTGCCGTCACTATCTCGACAGGAATGGACGTCTCCGGCTTTGCCGGCGCAACGACATCCTGCAACGTCATGCGCGTGATGTCGGATTTACCAAGCCTGCCGTCGCGCGTCAGACGCTCAACGAACTTTCGCCCGACCATGCCGGCTGCGCCGAGAACCAGAATATGCAAAGCCTTCGCCCCTTCTGTGGAGTTCTTCTTGATACGAGGTCTATTCCTTGACCGCGCCGGTCATGGCGGACACGTAGTGCTCGACGAAGAACGCGTAAAGGATGACCAGCGGCAGCGAGCCGACCAATGCGCCCGCCATCAGCGATCCCCACTTGTAAATGTCGCCGTCAACGAACTCGTTGACGATGGCGACAGGGACCGTCTTGTTCTGCGTCGAAGACAAGAACGTCAACGCGTAGATGAACTCGTTCCAGCACAGCGTGAACGAGAAGATGAATGCCGAGATCAAGCCCGGCACCGCCAGCGGCAGCACGATCTTGGTCAGGATTTGCCAGCGGCTTGCGCCATCGATCAGCGCGCATTCTTCCAGCTCGTAGGGAATGGTCTTGAAATAGCCCATCAGCAGCCAGGTCGAGAACGGAATCAGCAGCGTCGGATAGACTAGGATCAGCGACAGCGGCGAGTCGAACAGACCGTAGGAATGGATCACCGACGCCAGCGGGATGAACAGGATCGACGGCGGGATCAGATAGGCGAGAAAAATCGAAGCGCTGACCACGTTAGCGCCCTTGAAGCGCAGGCGAACGATGGCGTATGCCGCCAGCACACTAGCAATGATCGAGATAAAGGTTGCCGCGCCCGCGACATACATCGTGTTCCACAGCCATCGTGGAGAATTGGTCTCGAACAGCAGCTTTTCGATGTGCTTCAGCGTCGGCTTCACAACCCAGAACGGGTTGAACGTCTCCATATCGATCAGTTGTTCGTCGGGTTTAATCGACGTCAGCGCCATCCAGTAGAACGGAAACAGCAGCACGACGATCATGATGAACAGCGGAATGTAGAGCGTCACGATCTTGCTGGGCAGCGTCTCGAGATAGCTCATGCCCTCGCTATTGTCGGTCGCCGATTGCGTCGCGACTGGCGGATGTGCGGCGTGATCAGTCATTATCGGATCCTTGCTGCCGTTTGCGCCATGCGTACGTGGGGCGCGGCCCGTTCGCGCGAAATGAAAGACTCCAGCGGTGTGACGAGATCAGTCATTGTCAGCGCCCTGCTGCCATTTACGCCGCTGCATGCCGAACCATGAGATGGTTATGGCCGCGAGCAGGAACGGAATCATCGCCGTTGCAATCGCCGCCCCCTCACCCAGCCGACCGCTGAGAATGCCGCGCTGGTAGCTCAACGTCGCCATCAGATGCGTCGCGTTGACGGGGCCGCCGCGTGTCAGCGCCCAGATCAGCTGGAAGTCGGTGAACGTGAACAGCACCGAGAAGGTCATGACCACCGCAATAATTGGCGTCAGCAGCGGATACGTGATGAAGCGAAAGCGCTGCCAGTTGGTCGCACCATCGAGCGTAGCGGCCTCATAGAGCGACGGCGACACGGTTTGCAGACCGGCGAGCAACGTAATGGCGACGAACGGCACGCCGCGCCAGATGTTGGCGACAATCACGCTGACGCGGGCCCAGGTGGAGTCACCCAGAAAATTGATGTTCTGGTGAATTATTCCCATCTTGATCAGCGACCACGAGATGATCGAGAACTGCGAGTCGTAAATCCACCAGAATGCAATCGCAGACAGCACGGTAGGCACTATGAACGGGATCAGCACGGCGGCGCGGATCAGGGCCTTGAACGGCATGTTCCGATTAAGCAGCAGCGCAAGATAAAGCCCGAGCGCGAATTTAATTGCGCTGGCGACGACCGTGTAAAGAAGGGTGTTGAATACCGACAGCCAGAACACGCCATCGTCCCACAGCCATTGGTAATTCTCCAGACCGATGAATTCACCGGGACGACCGATACGAACGTCCGTGAAGCTCATCCACACGCCAAGACCTAGCGGATAGGCCAGGAAAAGGATTAGAAACCCCGCCGCCGGCAGCATGAACCAGAACGCAACCCAGTTGCGATTCGCGACGAGGCGTTGCCACGCTGTCAGCGAACTAACGTAAGGCTTTGCTACGGAGCCGGTTGCGGGAATCGTCGTCATTGGTTCCGAACCTTTGTCACGCAGTCCACAGGGACGGAAACCGGCCTTGCGGAAAGAATACGTGCAGATGGTTGATCGATAAAATCGCCGGCGCGAAAGTCTTCGCGCCGGCGAGGTTGGGTCTTAGCGATACAGCCGCTTGGCCTGACGTTCGGCGAAGGCAATCGAACCCTTCAGATCCTCGCGTCCGGTACAGTAGTTCGCGAACATGTCGACGACGATGAAGTCTGAGATCGCCGCCGCTGCGTTTTCACCGAGCGTTCCGAGACCGCCGGGGGTCAAGGTCCGCTTGGCAACGTCGCGGAACTTGGTGTTCTTCGGATCCTGAGTCCAGATCGGGTTGTTATCGTACGCATTGAGGAAGTGCGACAGGTAACCCTTCGCCGAGGTGACCCATGGATTGAACTGATCGGCCTCAAGCATGAATGCCGTCAGCGCCTTACAGGCCTGCGGATACTTCGTGAAATTGAACGTCAGCATCGTGAAGGGCAGATGCAGTTCGGTCGGCTTGCCGGCCGGACCGATCGGCATGTAGGCATGATCCATGTCGTCGGCGATCGCCTTGTTTGAATTCTGCGCGGCGACGTAAACCGAAATGCCGTTGCAGGTGACATGAAGCTGGCCGGCGAGGAACGCCTTGTTGTTCGACGAGTCGTTCCACGACGCAGTACCGGGAATGAAAGTCCCGTAAAGCTCCTTGATGTACTCAAGTGCCTTCGCGGTTTCCGGCGAGTTGATGATGACCTTGTCGTTCTTGTCGACGAGGTACCCGCCGTGCGTCCACAACGCCCAATGCAGCCAGGTGTTGGCGTCGCCCGAAGCATGACCGAGCGCCATGCCGGCAGGTGTGCCGTTCTTGTTGAGGCCCTTGCACAGCTCGAGGAAGCCGGCGGTGTCCTTCGGGAATTCCT
>CALRLJ020000019.1:0-18954 GCA_943368635.1 Sediminibacterium ginsengisoli
CGACTTGTTCGCTCTGCGAAATCTTGCGCAACGGAACCGCGGATCGGCTATGGTCGAAGCGACCCACCATGATCCGGCCAAGGCCGGAACGGAGCCCTTATCGATGCAGCGCGTGACCATTACCCTCGACGACGATCTCATGGCCGACCTCGATCGCATGATCGAACAGCACGGCTATCAGAACCGCTCCGAAGCAATCCGCGACTTTGCCCGCGCCGGGATGCAGCAGGCCGCGCAGGATGCCGGGAAAGCCGGCGGCGAATGCGTCGCGGCGCTGGTCTATGTCTACGACCATGCGGCGCGCGATCTCTCCAGCCGCCTGGTCAATAATTTCCATGACCATCACGACTTGTCGCTGGCGACGCTGCACGTCCATCTCGACAACGACAACTGCATGGAGATCACCGCGCTGAAGGGCCGGACCGCCGACGTTCAGCATCTCGCCGATCATGTGATCGCGGAGCGCGGTGTACGCTATGGCCGCGTGGTAATGATCCCCACCGAAGCCGGAACCAAACCCTCCGCCGCGCGCAAGCGCCCGGCGCATCGGCACACCTGACACTCCATTTACGGGGGTGCCTCAAACGCCAACCTGCGGTATCGATCCATCATGACAAAAGCCAGATCCAACCTTCAGATCGACTCCGCGCGCCTCTGGGGCGACATCCATGAAACCGCGAAATTCGGCGCGACCCCAAAAGGCGGTGTAAAGCGCCTCACCCTTGGCACCGAGGATGGACAGGTCCGCGACTGGTTCCGTACAGCGTGTGAGGCCGCGGGCTGCGAAGTGAGCGTCGATGCGCTCGGCACCATGTTCGCGATCCGGCCCGGCCGCGACATGTCGAAGCCGCCGATCGGAATCGGATCGCATCTCGACACCCAGCCGACCGGCGGCAAATACGACGGCATTCTCGGCACGCTCGCGGCGCTGGAAGTGGTTCGCGCCCTGAACGACGCCGGCATCGAGACCGACGTTCCCCTCTGTGTGTGCAACTGGACCAACGAGGAAGGCTCGCGCTACGCACCGGCGATGATGGCCTCTGCAGCCTATGCCGGCGAATACACCACCGACGATATTCTCGGGCGCAAGGACGCCGACGGCATCACCGTCGCGGACGCGCTCGACAGCATCGGCTATCGCGGCGTGGATGCGGTGGGCAAGCAGAAATTCAGCGCGTTCGTCGAACTGCACATTGAACAGGGACCGTTGTTGGAGGCCGAGAACAAAACCATCGGTGTGGTCGATCGCGGCCAGGGTATCATGTGGTACGATGGCACGATCGCAGGCTTCGCCAGCCATGCCGGGACAACACCGATGCCGCTGCGCAAGGATGCACTCGCCGCGTTCTCCGAAGTTGTCCTCGCGGTGGAGAGAATCGCCCGCGATCAGGGGCCGAATGCCGTCGGCACCATCGGCGAAATCAAGATCGATAATCCGTCGCGCAACGTGATCCCCGGCGACCTCGCCTTCACCGTGGACATTCGCAGCTCGGAATCGACAATTCTCGACAGCCTCCACAGTGCTATCGAGACCGCTGTCGCGAAGATCGCAGCCCGCCGCAAGGTGCGCATCGACCTCAAGCGGATCTGGCGAAAGGAACCCACGGTGTTCGACAAGCGGCTGGTCGATGCCGTCGAGAACGCGACAAAGGAAATGGGCTATAGCCACCGCCGGATTACGTCCGGCGCCGGTCACGATGCCTGCAATCTCGCCGGTGTTGTGCCGGCAGCGATGATCTTCGTCCCCTGCAAGGACGGCATCAGCCACAACGAACTGGAGGATGCGACGCAGGCGGACTGCACAGCGGGCGCCAACGTGCTGCTGCATACTGTCCTGGCGCTCGCAGGCGTTGCATCTGCGGTGAAGGGGAATAGCTCATAACCACGCTCTCCCTCATGGTGAGGAGGCGCACTTGCGCCGTCTCGAACAATGAGGACAATTTGCACCTCCTCACCCTTCGAGACGCACGCAAGCGCGTACTCCTCAGGATGAGGCCATCCTGCTTTGTCAAAGGCAATTGTCCATGACCACTCGTCCCTCCACCGCCGCCCCCGTCGCGCCGCGCCGCCCCCACAGCATTACGCACCACGGCATCACGGTGGCCGACGACTATGCGTGGCTGAAGGATGAGAATTGGCAGGAGGTGCTGCGCGACCCGTCGGTGCTTCAGCCCGACATTCGCACCTATCTCGAAGCCGAAAACGGTTACGCCGATGCGGTGCTCGGCCATACCGATCCGTTGCAGAAGAAGCTGGTCGCGGAAATGCGCGGTCGTATCAAGGAAGACGATTCCAGCGTCCCCTCGCCGGACGGCCCGTACGCCTACTTCCAGAAGTATCGCGAAGGCGGCCAGCATGAGCAGATCGGGCGTGTGCCGCGGCAAGACCTTAATAATACAACTGGCGAAGCGCGCTTTATCATCGACGGCGATGAACTGGCGAAGCAGACCGAATACTTCAAGTTTGGCGGCGCACGCCACTCCCCCGATCACAAGCTGGAAGCGTGGAGTGCCGACGTCCGCGGCTCCGAATACTTCACCATCCGCGTCCGCGACTGGCAAACGGGAATCGACAGCGCCGACACCGTTGAGGAAACCGATGGCGGCATCGTCTGGGCGGCGGATTCGAAATCGTTTTTCTACGTCAAGCTGGATGACAACCACCGGCCGATGCAGGTCTATCGTCACAAGCTCGGCACGGCGCAGTCCGACGATGTGCTGATCTACGAGGAAAAGGACTCCGGCTGGTTCACGCACATCCACGAAAGCGCCAGCGGACGTTTCTGCGTCATCGCGGGCGGGGACCATGAAACATCCGAGCACTGGCTGATCGATCTGGCGACGCCGGAGGTCAAGCCGCGCCTGATCGCAAAGCGCGAGGACGGCGTACAATATTCGATCGCCGACCGTGGCGATCAGCTTTTCATCCTGACCAACGCGGATGACGCCATCGACTTCAAGGTCGTCACCGCGCCATTGGCTTCCCCCGCGCGCAAGAACTGGCGCGACCTGATCCCGCATCGTCCCGGCACTTACATCATCGATGTCGAGCTTTATTCCGGCCATCTGGTGCGGATGGAGCGCACCAATGCGTTGCCGTCCATCGTGATCCGGGATCTCGCCACCTTGCAGGAACACGCCATCGCGTTCGACGAGGCGGCCTATTCGCTCGGCACCGTCGGCGGTTATGAATTCGACACAACGCAAATCCGGTTTTCCTATTCGTCGATGACCACGCCGTCGGAAGTGTTCGACTACGACATGGTCAGCCGCGAACGCACCCTGCGCAAACGTCAGGAAATCCCTTCAGGCCACAACCCCGCCGACTACGTCACCACCCGCATCATGGCGACGTCCCACGACGGCGCGCAGGTGCCGGTATCCATTGTCCATCGCAAAGACCTGAAGCGCGACGGCAGCGCGCCACTACTGCTTTACGGCTACGGTTCCTATGGCAGTTCGATGCCGGCGTCGTTTTCCGCCAACCGGCTGTCGCTGGTCGATCGCGGCTTCGTCTATGCCATCGCGCATATCCGTGGCGGCTCGGACAAGGGCTGGGGCTGGTACCTCGACGGCAAGCGCGAAAAGAAGACCAACACGTTCGACGACTTCGCGGCTGCGGGCCAGGCGCTCATCGAGGCGAAATACACCTCCGTGAAAAAGATCGTCGGTCACGGCGGCAGCGCGGGCGGCATGCTGATGGGCGCGGTGGCGAACCGGTCCGGCGAGTTATTCGCGGGCATCGTCGCGGAAGTGCCGTTCGTCGATGTGCTGAACACCATGCTCGACGAGTCGTTGCCGCTGACGCCGCCGGAATGGCCCGAGTGGGGCAATCCGATCGAGAGCAAAACCGATTTCGAAACAATTCTCGCCTACTCGCCCTACGACAACGTCGCGGCGAAAAACTATCCCGCCATTCTCGCGATGGGCGGCCTCGCCGATCCGCGGGTGACCTATTGGGAGCCTGCGAAATGGATCGCCCGGCTGCGCCCGGTGATGACAGGCGGCGGTCCGGTGCTGTTGCGTACCAACATGGGTGCGGGCCATGGCGGGGCATCCGGCCGTTTCAACCGGCTGGACGAAATCGCAATCGTCTATGCGTTTGCATTGTGGGCGGTGGGATTGGCGGACGGCGAAGCATAATATTCCGACCGTCGTTCTGCGCGCGGCCGAATTAGAGGTATTTTACCTTGCAGGTAATTTGATCTCCACAGACGAGCGCCCATGGTACAGCTTGCTTCCGTTGCAGCGCGTCATGACGTGTTGACGTTCTGCGCCCATACTTACCTACCTCTGACTCGCCTGTGTCTGGAATTTCCGCATGCGCCGCCTGCCCTTCTATTACGGCTGGATCATTGTCGCCGTAACCTTCATCACCATGGGCATCGGCGTAAACGCCCGAACCTCGTTCTCGCTGTTCTTCTCGCCGATTGTCGATGAGTTCGGCTGGGATCGCGGCGTCACCGCAGGCGCATTCTCAACCGGCTTTATGGTCTCGGCTCTGCTCAGTCCGTTGCTGGGCAAGCTGATGGACCGCAGCGGTCCGCGCACGGTGATGGAACTCGGCGCGGTGCTGATGGGCGCTGGCCTCCTGCTCGCGCCGCTGACGACGCAGCCTTGGCATCTTTATGTCACCATCGGATGTCTCGTCGGTGCAGGCAGCATCTGTCTAGGCTATTCCGGCCAATCGCTGTTTCTGCCGAACTGGTTCGTCAAACAACGTGGTCTTGCGGTCGGCCTCGCCTTTGCCGGCGTCGGCATCGGCTCCATTATCATTCTGCCCTGGATGCAGATGCTGATCGACAAAAGCGGCTGGCGTTCAGCAAGCTGGGCGATGGGCATTCTCGTACTCGTCGCGCTCATCCCGCTCAATCTCCTGTTGCGCAAACGCCCGGAAGATCTCGGGCTACGTCCGGATGGAGATGCAGCGCCAACGGCAACGACTGTCGCGCTGCCGTCAAACGTGGTCGATCCGGCATGGGCCGCGATCGACTGGACGCTTGGCCTTGCCATGCGCACGGCGCGGTTCTGGTGGATTTCGCTTGGCTACTTCTGCGGCCTCTATGTCTGGTACGCCGTGCAGGTGCATCAAACCAAGTATCTCGTCGAGATCGGATTTAGTTCGACCTCCGCCGCGTGGGCGTTGGGCATGGTCAGCCTGATCGGCATACCGGGACAGATCGCGCTCGGCTATCTTTCGGATCGCATCGGGCGCGAATGGATCTGGACCATCTCATCGCTCGGGTTTGCAATTTGTTTCGCGATCCTGATCGCGTTGCAATACACGCCGACGCTGCTGCTGGTGTATGTGATGGTGGTCGCACAGGGCGCACTCGGTTACGGCTTCACCTCAATCATGGGCGCGGTGGTTGCCGAAATCTTCCAGGGTAAACACTTCGGCACGATCTTCGGCACCATCGGATTTACGGCACTGGCCGGCGGAGCGGCAGGTCCGTGGGTGACCGGCATCCTGCATGACATCTACGGCGACTACACTGTTGCTTTCGCCATCGGCATCGCCGTCAGCGCGCTGTCTGCCATCACCATCTGGCTGGCCTCCCCCGGCAAGGTCCGCGCCGTCGCGGGCCGCATGGACCGGATCGCAAAAGCGGCTGCTTAAACGAGTCCGATCTGCACCGGATAGCCTTCACGCAGCGCGCTGACGATCGACGGCGGCGTCAGAAGCTTTGCGTCAGTCAAATTCATGGATGCGCGGCTGTAACCGGCGAACGACCAGCGCCATGCCTCATTGTTCGCGATCAGGTAGCTCTCGCCGCCGGACATCACCATCGCACCGTCCGGAAGCTCGAGCGCGGAAACGCGCAGCGGATGCAAGCGTTTCTCACGCCCGTCGAGGCGTTCGCCGTGAAGCACGGCATCCATCTCGGGCGCGTAAGGTTTCGCATAGCCGTTGCCTTTGGCCCATGCGTCACGGAACGCCGTGGCGTCTTCCCGGCGGCAGTAGAAGCACGGGCGATGGCCCGCTGCGAACGATGTCGCTTCATCAAGGAAGAACAATTCCGTCCAGCTTCGGCGGCTCATCACCTTGCGCCTGCGCCCGCGAAACTTGCAGACGCAGGTGATCCATGCCTTGGACGACCACCGTCGGTTGAGCAGCGTCCTGGTCGCAGGATCGTGGATAATGCCGCGATTGCCGGTGAAGCGCCCACGATGCGCGGTCGCAACGATCTCACCGAACGGCGACACGCGATTTTGCAGGGGCATGGATTAGTTCAGCACATCCTGATTGATGACATTCTCGCGGATCGGCTTGCCGTCGAGCGCACTCAGCATATTCTTCGCGGTCTGCAAGCTCATGCGATCGAGCGCCTCGCGCGTCACACCTGCGACATGAGGCGCGGTGATGACATTATCCAGCTTGAACAGCGGATGATCCGGCCGCGGCGGCTCCTGTGCGAACACATCGACGCCCGCGCCCGCGATCTTTCCCGACGTGAGCGCAGCATACAGCGCATCCTCATCGACGATGCCGCCGCGCGCGGTGTTGATGAGATATGCCGTTGGCTTCATCAACTGAAACTGCGCCGTGCTGAACATGTTAATCGTTTCCGGCGACTTCGGGCAATGGACCGTCACGAAATCGGCGCGCGGGATCGCCGTATTGAGATCGTTCACACACTCTGCACCGGCGGCCCCGATCTCGGCGGCGTTCTTGAACGGATCGTAGACTAGGACGTTCATCTCCATCGCAACCAGCCGCTTCACCGTCCGCGTACCGATCCTGCCGAAGCCGACCACCAGCGCGGTTTTGCCGAGCAGGTCGTATGGAATGGCGCCGAGCCGCTTGGTCCAATTTCCGCTCTTGACCAGCGTGTCGAGTTCGGCGGCGCGCTTAGCCAGCGACAGCATCATGAACAGCGCGCACTCGGCCACCGACGGCGAGTTGGCGATACCCGTGGTCATCAGCGGAATCTTGCTGGCACTGAGCGCCTTCACATCCACCGCGTCGTAGCCGACGCCGATCCGCGTCACCACCCGCATATCGCCCGAAGAAGCGATCTCGTTGGCGCCGAAAGCTGTCGCGCCCAGCGCCACGCCGTTGACCGGTGCGTGCTGACGCAGCATCGCATTGAAGTCCGGCGCGGAAATCGTGTTGGGAAACTCGATCGCCTCGATGTCACCACGCTCCCGCAGCAGCGCCCAACCGCCGGGCGACAGGGTTTCCACGATCAGCAGTTTCTTCTTGTTGGTGGTCATTTCATCCCCTGATGGTTTGTTGGTTTTTATTCCGCCGCAAGGCGCAAGCCTCCTATCATCGCCCTGTTTCACCTCGTCCCGCAAGCCTGCAAGGGAGCCGATCCGCCACCCTTGTCGCAGCCCTTGCAGCCGTGCTTTTGCAAAGGCACACTCCCGCCGCCGCGCCGTTCGGATCGGCCGCAAACAACAACAGGAGATCAACCCGTGACCCAGTCCGCGCCCCACCCTGCATCCCTGCTCGAGACTCTGGCGCGCTGGGACACGCCGACCATCTGCAATGCGCTGGAAGTGGTCGCGCCCGAACGCCGCCTGATCGGCTATACGACCAAGCCGCTGGTCTGCCCGTTTCCCGATCTGCCGCCGATGGTCGGCTACGCCCGCACCGCAACAATCCGTGCCACCTCGCCGTCAAGCCTGTCGGCAGCGGACCAGCGCGCCCAACGGGTCGCCTATTACGAATATTGCGGCACGGGTCATGGCCCGCGCATCAGTGTGATTCAGGATCTCGACGGCGCGAACATCGGCTTTGGCGCGTTCTGGGGCGAGGTCAACAGCTCGGTGCACAAGGCGCTCGGCTGCCTCGGCGTCGTCACCGATGGATCGATCCGCGATATTCCGGCGTGGGCGCCGGGTTTCCAGGCGCTGGCCGGAAGCATCGGTCCTTCGCATGCATATGTTCATCTCGCAGGATTTGGCGAGGACATTTGCGTCGCCGGCATGACGGTGCGCTCGGATGATCTGATTCATGCGGACCGTCACGGCGCGGTCGTGATCCCGGCCAATATCGCCGCGAAACTGCCCGACGCAGCCAAGCTTTGCGAACGCCGCGAAGAACCGATCCTCGGCATCGCCCGCGATCCGGCGTTCACGGTGGAGAAGCTCAAGGAGGCTCTCGCCCGCTCGGCGGAAATTCACTAACCAACGCCACACCGTTTCAAGGAAAGGTATCCGATATGAAAGTTGCACTCGGTGTCGTCGTGGGATTGGTGATCGGCTTCCTCGCCATGACCTATTTCAAGACCGGTCATCTGCCGTTCTGACATCCACGTCAATTAACCCGGATTATTGATGCCGCTCTCGCCGCACTACCGCGCCTCGACCAGCCATGCAGCGCTTGGTCCGGAGTTCTACGACGTCGTCGCCCCCGCTGCGTTCCCCGATCACATCCTGCGCTATCGCAATCAGCGCGCGGCGAAGACGGTCGGGCTGGATACGTTGAGCGACGACGAATGGATCGCCCATTTCGGGCGATTCGAACCTCTCGCTGAAAGCTTCGAGAAGCCGCTGGCCTTGCGTTATCACGGCCATCAATTCCGAACCTATAATCCCGAACTCGGCGACGGGCGCGGATTCCTCTTCGCGCAATTACACGACGACAAGGGCCGCTTGCTCGATCTCGCCACCAAGGGCAGCGGCAAGACACCATGGTCGCGCACGGCCGATGGACGCCTCACGCTCAAGGGCGGCGTGCGCGAGGTATTAGCAACGTTCATGCTGGAGGCGCTCGGCGTCGACACCTCGAAGACTTTTAGCCTGATCGAGACCGGCGAAGCGCTGGAGCGCGGCGACGAACCCTCACCAACGCGATCCTCCGTGATGGTGCGGTTGAGTCATTCGCATATCCGGATCGGTACGTTTCAACGTCAGGCGTTTCACCGCAACACCGCGAACATCCAGAAGCTGCTCGATTACACCATCAAGACCTACATGCCTGAGATCTGGCATGACGATGCATCCGCGCGCGCCATTGCATTTCTCGAAGAGGTCTGCCGCCGTGTCGCGCGGGTCGGCGCGCAATGGATGGCCGCCGGATTTGTTCACGGCGTGCTCAACACCGACAACATCAACGTCACCGGCGAGAGTTTCGATTACGGCCCGTGGCGGTTTCTGCCGGTGCTCGATCAATCTTTTACCGCAGCCTACTTCGACGAGACCGGGCTTTATGCCTATGGCCGTCAGCCTGACGCGCTGTTCTGGAATGTCACGCGACTGGCAGAGTGTTTGCTCGGTATCGCGGACCAGCCGAGTCTTGAAACAGCGCTGGGCGCGTTCGAACCGGCGCTGCGCGCGGAATTCACAGGAGCGATGATCAAACGTCTCGGTGTTCAGCCGCGAAGCCCCGAGCACAACAACGAGCTGGTACGCACACTCTGGATTTTCCTTGCAGAAACGAAAGCGCCGTTCGAGCAGACCTTCTTCGACTGGTTCGGCGGACTCGCCAGCGCCGGGCGCGCGGCGAACAGCCCGTCAAAAGACTTCTATGCCAATCCGGCATTCGCCCCCGTTCGCGACGCATTGAAAGATTTCGCTCCGCGCAACGGGGTCGATCCCAATCATGCGTATTTCACCAATCCCACCACCTGCTCAATGTTAATTGAGGAGGTCGAGGCGATCTGGAAGCCGATTGCGGAGAATGACGACTGGTCAGTGTTCCACGCCAAACTCAAGGCCATCGACGAGATGCGCGAGGCGTATGCACTTTCAGTCTGAGAAACGAAAACGGGCCTGCGATACCGCAGGCCCGTTCTTCAATCACTTGTGGACGATCAAGCCACCTTCTTGCGCGGCTCAGACACGGTAAACGTGCCGTCCAGAAATCCGGCCAGGCGCTTGCGGATGATGAACTCGGCGTCGGCCATGATGCGGTCGATCAATTCTTTGCAGGTCGGGATGTCGTTGATCAGGCCGACCATCATGCCGCAGCTCCAGGCGCCCGCGTCCATGTCGCCTTCCAGCATCACCTTCGGGTAAACGCCGGCGACCTGATCCATGATATCGTCGATCTTGAGACTCTTGCCCTTTTCCTTCTCGATCTCGATCAGCTTCTCGACATTCTTGTTGTTCAGCACGCGCTCGGTGTTGCGCAGCGCGCGCATCACGAGACGGGTATCGAGTTCGGTCGCCTTGAGGAGCGCCTGCTTCACGTTCTCATGCACCGGCGCTTCCTTGGTGGCAATGAAGCGCGTGCCCATGTTCATGCCCTGCGCGCCCATCGCAAGCGCCGCGACAAGACTGCGCGCATCGGCCATGCCGCCCGACGCCACGAACGGGATCTTCAGTTCCTCTTCCGCGCGCGGCAGCAGGAGCATATTCGGCATGTCGTCCTCGCCGGGATGACCGCCGCACTCGAAACCGTCGACGCTAACCGCGTCGCAACCGATGGCTTCAGCCTTCAGCGAGTGGCGAACCGAGGTACATTTGTGGATGACCTTGATGCCAGCCGCCTTCAGCGCGGGCATGTATTGCTCAGGGCTGCGGCCTGCGGTCTCGACCGCCTTGATGCCAGCTTCCTTGATGGCGGCAATGTATTCGGGATACGGAGGAGCTGCAAATGTCGGCAGGAAGGTCAGGTTCACGCCGAACGGCTTGTCGGTCATGTCCTGGCATTTCTTGATTTCCTTCGCCAGCAGTTCGGGGGTCTTCTGCGTGAGACCCGTGATGATGCCGAGGCCGCCCGCGTTCGATACTGCGGATGCAAGCTCCGCGAAGCCGACATAATGCATGCCACCCTGAATGATCGGGTGCTGGATGCCGAACATTTCCGTAATCGCCGTTTTCATATGTGTTCCCTCTCCAAAGGTCTCTGCCTTGCCCACACCGTTACCGCAGGGTAACGCGGCGCGACAATGGTTTGGCCGGGCAAGGCTGCCATGCTGTTAGTTCTGAAAAAGAACGTATCAGGATGATCCAATGCGTCAACCGGTGGCCAAAAGCCGATACAGCGTGTATCAGGGCGGCGATAACTCCATTATTCCGCAACGGAATTTCCACTTGAACCAGCCGCAACCCGTTAAACCGTTTCTGGAAGTTCTGTCGGGAAGCCGCCAGAATGTGCCGCCGGTCTGGATGATGCGGCAGGCGGGACGCTATCTGCCGGAATATCGCGAGTTGCGCGCGAAAGCAGGCGGCTTTCTCGACCTCTGCTTCAATCCCGAATGGGCCGCCGAGGTGACGCTGCAGCCGATCCGGCGGTTCGGTTTTGACGCAGCGATCATCTTCTCGGACATTCTGGTGATCCCCCATGCGCTGGGGCGCTCCGTGCGCTTCGAGGCTGGCGAAGGACCACGGCTAGATCCGCTCGACACGCCGGAGAAGATCGCGACGCTGGCGACGGCTGCCGATTTCACCAAGCTCGAACCGGTCTATGAAGCGCTGCGCCGCGTCCGCGCCGCACTTGATCCAAAAATCACGCTGATCGGATTCTGCGGCGCGCCGTGGACGGTTGCGACCTACATGGTCGCCGGGCAAGGCACGCCTGATCAGGCGCCCGCACGGATGCTTGCCTATCGCGCGCCGGAGGCGTTTGCGAAAATCATCGACGTGCTGGTTGAGAATTCAATTCAGTACCTGCTCGGGCAACTCGCAGCCGGAGCGGATGTCTTGCAGATTTTCGACACATGGGCGGGCATCCTGCCGCCGCGCGAATTCCAGCGCTGGTCGGTTGAGCCGACACGGCGGATTGTCGAAGGCGTGCGTGCGAAAATGCCCAACGCGAAGATCATTGGTTTCCCACGCGGCGCGGGCGCGCAGTTGCCACTGTATGTCGGCCGCACCGGCGTCGATGGTGTCAGCATCGACTGGGCGGCGGAGCCGTCGTTAATTCGCGACCGCGTGCAGAGCCGCGTTGCCGTGCAGGGCAATCTCGATCCGCTGGCGTTGATTGCAGGAGGTGCTGCGCTCGACCGCGCCGTGGATGACGTGCTGGCGAACTACGCCGCCGGACGATTCATCTTCAATCTCGGCCACGGCATCCAGCCGGAAACACCCATCGCGCATGTCGAGCAGATGCTCAAGCGCGTGAGGGAACATAAAGGCTAGGTCGGCCTCGATCTTTCGATAATTGCCGCCGCACCCTTTGCCAAAAGATCGAACGCCACCGCGCGGCCAAGCTCGCGCGGCTTATCGGCTGGTCCAGTACGCGCCGCTTCCAGCAAGAGATTGCCTTCGAGATCGAGCACCGATGCCGCCAGCGACATCTGGCGTCCATCGATCGTCGAGAATCCTGCGATCGGCGAATTGCAATGGCCGTTGAGCACCCATAGCACTTCCCGCTCCGCGTCGGCGCACAGATGCGCGGCGGCATCGTCGATCAGCGCAAGATATTGCCGCGTTTGCCAGTCGCTGGCTGCACATTCCACCGCAACAATGCCCTGCCCCGCCGCCGGCAACATTTCCTGTGCGGTAAATTCGTGCGCGATGCGGCCCGCAAGCCCGACGCGCTCCAGTCCTGAGCGAGCCATGATCAGCGCATCGGCCGGTCCGGTCGCGCCGCCATCGGGCAGCCGCTGCAACTCACCATTATCGAGCTTGCGCACCCGGCTGTCGGCGGCGCCGCGAAAGTGAATCACCTCGATCTCAGGAAACAACCTGCACACATATGCCGCGCGCCGCACCGCGTTGGTGCCGATCTTGAAGCCCTTGCCCTTGCTGCGCTGCAAGTCCTCAAGCGTCACACCCGCACGCAGCACCAGCGCATCGGTCGGCGGATCGCGCTTCAGCGTCGCGCCGATCACAAGGCCCGGCGTGTCCTCGTTGCCCGGCATGTCCTTCAGCGAATGCATCGCCGCGTGCAGTTTACCCGCGATCACCGCCTCGCGGATCTCAGCGACGAATGCGCCGCCCTTGCCGCCGTGCGGCAACAACAGGCCGGTTTGGTCAGTGTCGCCGCGGGTCTCGAACTTGACGATTTCGACGTTCAGGTCCGGCACGGCAGCGGTGACCTGGCGTGCAATTTCCTCGGTCTGCGCCAGCGCCATCGTACTTTTGCGGGTACCGATCCGCATTGAAACTGCTGCCACATCCGCTCCGTCGGGCCATATCGAGTTGGGCGCAACATACGGCGAGCGGTCCCCCGAATGCAAACGCATTGGACACCGAAATGCTCTCGCCGGGGCTGTCAAGGTCTGGACGCGGAACACATCCTGCGGTCTTGATGCCCCATGATCCAGCACGATCCATCCCCCAATGTCTCCCGCCGTCCGCGTATCGTCATTATCGGCGGCGGGTTCTCCGGTGCGGTACTGGCGTGGCATCTGCATCGCACAGCACCCGACCGCCACGAGGTTACTATCGTCGAGCCGCGCAGCGAAATCGGACGCGGCCTTGCCTACGACAGCAGCGATCCGGCACACCGCATCAATGTGCCCGCGATGAAGATGAATCTCGATTTCGACGAGGAAGGCCATTTCGAGCAATGGTTGATTGCGCAGGGTTACCCGGCGCGCGATCCGGCTTCCGTGGTCGCCGACGTGCATCTGTTTCCGGCGCGCACCGTGTTCGGGGATTACGTCAACGCGCATGTCAGGGAGCTTGGTCAGGTGGTCACGCACCGGCAGACCACAGCACGCGCGGTCATCCCGGATCGCGGCGGCTATCGCGTCGTGTGCGACGACGGTGACGACATTCACGCCGATGCCGTCGTGCTCGCCGTGTGCCACACGCCGCCGCAGCTCCCCGCTTCGCTGGTGGCACTACGCGACCATCCGCGACTGATCGCCAATCCCTGGCAGGCGGACGCCCTGCGCAGCATCGCACCGAACGATCGCGTGCTGATCGTGGGCACCGGACTAACCATGGCGGATATCGTCGCCTCGCTCGATAGCCAGGGTCATCGCGGGAACATCGCCGCGGTCTCGCGGCGCGGCCTGCGCTCGCAGACCCATGCCACCCGCGAGATGGAGCCGTTCGGCGAGTTCGCCAGCCATCCCGCGCGCACCACGCTGTCGCTGCTGCGCAATGTTCGCCGTAATATCGCGGAGGCCGTGCGACAAGGCCTGACATGGCATCCGGTACTCGATCAGATCCGCCTGCAAGGCACCGACATCTGGCGCGCGCTGCCGACAAGTGAGCGCGCGAAGCTGATCCGGCATCTGCGCCCGTTCTGGGACACCTATCGGTTTCGCATCGCGCCGCAAGTCAACGACGTTATCCTGCGGCGGATCGCAAACGGCACGCTCGCGATTCAGGCGGCATCGCTTCGTGCGAATGAAATCGCTGGCGATGGCATCGCCGTCGATCTGCGCCCGCGACGCACCACGCGGTGGGAACGCAAAACATTCGACACTGTGGTGCTGGCCACCGGGCCAGCGCATGGCACGGTGTTCGACGGCAATCCCTTGCTCGGCCAGATTCGCGAGGCGGGGCTTGCCCGCCCCGATCCGCTCGGTCTCGGCATCGATGTCGATTGGGAAGGCCACGCCATTGGCCGGGGCGGACAGGCGAGCGGGCCATTGTTCGTGGTGTGCCCGCTGGCGCGCGGCACGGTCGGCGAATTGATGGGCGCACCGGACATTGCAAAATACGCTCGCGCCGTCGCCGTCACGATTGCGACCAACACCATGCGCGCAGAGCAGTTGCCTCCGCGTCCCGTCCAAGCTTAAAACAAGGCTCCGATCGCGCAGGCGATCATCGCTGCCGCTTATTAAACAAGCCGGAGAAGCAATGTCATCCGCCGTCTCACGCATCGGTTTCATCGCGCCACTGTTCGTTCCAGCTACCCGGCCCGACCGCTATCTCAAGGCAGCCGCGTCCGGCGCGGACGGCGTCATCATCGATCTGGAGGACGCGGTGGCGGCGAACGACAAGGACGCCGCCCGCGCGACTCTGGTTGCCGCAGCCCTGCCGCCCAACTCCATCGTCCGCGTCAACGCATTCGGAACGCGCTGGCATGAGGCCGATGTGGTGGCGATGAAGGGCCTCGCCATTGCCGGGATCATGCTGCCGAAGGCGGAGACGATAGGACATCTGGAGAGCGTGCGCGCCGTGCTGGGCAACATGCCGGTCATTTCGCTGATCGAATCGGCGCAAGGCGTCGCCGGCGTGCGCGAGGTCGCCAGTCATTCCGACCGGCTCGCGTTCGGTTATATCGACTTCAGCGCCGATCTCGGCTGCAGCATGGACCGCGACGCGCTGGTGATGGCGCGCGCCGAAATCGTGCTGGCGTCACGGCTCGCACAATTGCCCGCGCCGCTCGAAGGCGTCACGCCGTCGTTCGACGACCCGGCGCTTGTTGAAGACGATGCGCGTTACGCGGCGGCGATGGGCTTCGGCGGCAAACTGTGCATTCACCCCAAGCAGATCGCGCCGACGCTGGCCGGATTCCGTCCTTCGCAAAAAGACATTGAATGGGCGACGAAGATCGCAAACTCGGGCGACGGCGCGGTATCGGTCGACGGCATGATGGTCGATGCGCCGGTCCGCCTGCGCGCGCAGCGCATTCTCGCCGCCGCCAAAGCGTGTGATGCGGCGGCGGCGATAAACAATCAGCCGCGCGCGATCCAGACGGCGATCTCATTGCCGCCGGGCTCGCGGAAATGAAACCGCCGCCCGCCGGGGAAATCGAACTGCGGCTTTGTGATTGTGCCGCCTGCGGCAACCACACGCCGTTCGGCGTCATCGATGTCGGTGGTCCGTATCACCGCCAGCGGTGCCGATACCCTTTCAGGCGCCTGATCTATACCGCCATCGATTCCTGCGCCGGTGAGCGCGTCATAGGTCGGGCCATAGCTGACAATGCCCCAACCGAAAGCCGCCTGGAAAAATGCACTGGATCGCGCACGGTCGGTGCTCGGAAATTCGATGTAATCGATCTTGTCAGTCAAGGCGGCCTCGTTCATTTGCTGTGATCGCCCACCCTACCGGACTTGCAGACACGGCGCGTCATGCAAATAGAGGACAGGAAAATTCCTAGTTGCGCGCGACCGGCGGCCAGGTGATCAGCACCATCTCTGCGATCTTCTTCAGATCGGCCCGCGTCGTGCCGCCGACAGCCTGCACTGCGATGCCCTGCATCATGGTCGCGATATAGCGAGCCAGTGCCGTAGCATCCGCCGTCACGGGCAGATCGCCCTCTGCCCTCGCCCGCTCCAGCCGCAAGCGCAGATCTTCTTCCCATGCGGCGCGGCGCGTTTGCAGTTCCTGACGGATCGATTCCGCCGCGACGCCGCAGGTCAGTGCACCATTAATAGAGAGACAGCCCGCCGGACATTCCGGATCGGTGACCGCATCCACTTCTCCATAAAGAAGATTTTCAACCACAGCGCGCGCTGTCGGCTGCGTCAACGCCAGCCTGGCGTAACCGGCCGGACCATCGACATAGGAATCGAACGCCTTGCGGAAAAGCTCTTCCTTATTGCCGAAGGCGGCATAGAGCGACGGCTTTGTAATGCCCATCGCCTCCGTCAGGTCGGCCATCGACGCGCCTTCGTATCCCTTCTCCCAGAAAACGTGCAGCGCGTTCTCCAAAGCCTGATCGAGATCGAATTCACGGGGGCGTCCCATGGCCACGGCAAGAACCTTTCTGAATTTGTACCTTTCGTTAGATATGTCCCTTGACGGCGAAAGTCCAAGCCCCATCTGTACTGCCCGTTACAGATTTTTGCGGTGCAATGTAATGACACTGCCGGGATCGCAGCGTATACTCGGGGCAGAAGACGGCCGTTTCGCTAGGCCGCTTACAAGCCATTGTTTTTACGCTGTAAAATCTCGTTTTGTCGTTCACTCGGCCGGGCGCTATGGGGCTTGTCATGAAGAAACTTTCAAATCGTCTTTTGTTCGCGGCTGCGGGAATGGCAATTCTGGCCGCTGTCGGCGCGCTGGCTTTCACAGCGGCCAACGACCCTGCCAAGGCCCAGGCCGTCGCGGCCAAGGCGCCACCCGCCACGCCGGTATCGGTCGCCGTGGTCGATCAGCGGGAAACCGCGATCTGGGATGAATTCTCCGGCCGTCTTGAAGCCATCGAGCGGGTCGAGGTTCGCTCGCGGGTGGCAGGCGCGGTGCAGGAGGTGCATTTCCGCGAGGGCGCGCTGGTCAAGCGCAACGAAGTCCTGATCCTGATCGATCCCGCGCTCTACGCAGCCGAGGTCGCGCGCGCGGATGCACAAGTCGCCGCCGCCCAATCGCGGGTCGTCTATACCAAGAGCGATTACGAGCGCGGCCAGCAACTGAGCGGCTCGCAGACCATCTCGCAGCGCGATCAGGACAATCGCATCAACGCCTATCGCGAGGCGGAAGCCAATCTCAAGGGTGCCCAGGCTGCCCTCCAGACCGCGCAGCTTAACCTCAGCTATACCGAGGTCCGCGCCCCGGTCGCCGGCCGCGTCGGCAAACTGGAAATCACCGCCGGCAACCTGATCGCTGCCGGTCCCGGCGCGCCGGTTCTCACGACAATCGTCTCAACCACGCCGATCTATGCCAGCTTCAACGCCGATGAGCAGGTTGTGCTGCGTGCGCTGAAGACGTTGTCCGATGAAGGCGTGGGGGTCGAGATTGGCCGCATTCCGGTCAAGATGGGCACCAGCACCAGTGAAGGCACGCCGTTCGAGGGCCGCATGCAGCTGATCGACAATCAGGTCGATCCGCGCACAGGAACCGTCCGGGTTCGCGCGATCTTCGACAACAGCGACGGCCGCCTGATCCCCGGACAATTTGTCCGCCTGCTGATGGGCCAGCCGAAGAGCGAAAAGGCCTTGATGATCAACGAGCGCGCTGTCGGCACCGACCAGAACAAGAAATACGTGATGGTGGTCGGCAAGGACAGCAAGGCCGAATACCGCGAAGTCACCCTCGGCGTATCGGTCGATGGATTGCGCATGGTGATGAGCGGCCTCAAGCCCGGCGAACAGATTGTCGTCAAAGGCCTGCAGCGTATTCGCCCCGGCGCACCGCTGGCGCCAGAAGTCGTCGCGATGGACGCGAACTAGCGCCCATCGCTCTCGTTAAGGTCATTGCGAGCGAAGCGAAGCATTCCGGCAGCCAGGCACCAAAACTGGATTGCTTCGCCGCAAACTGCTCCTCGCAATGACGGCATTAAATTCCGCGCCGGACAACGCCGCAACACGACCAATAATGAGATAGCGTCATGAACCTCTCAAAATTCTTTATCGACCGGCCGATTTTCGCGGGCGTGCTCTCAACGCTGATCTTCCTCGCGGGTTTGCTCTCCCTCCCCGCGCTGCCGATCTCCGAATATCCTGAGGTCTCACCACCCACCGTCGTTGTGCGCGCGCAATATCCCGGCGCTAATCCAAAGGTGATCGCGGAAACAGTCTCCACGCCAATCGAAGAGCAAATCAACGGCGTCGAGAACATGCTCTATATGAGCAGCCAGGCGACTACCGACGGCGTGATGACGCTCAACGTCACCTTCCGCCTCGGCACCGATCCGGACAAGGCCCAGCAGCTGGTGCAGAACCGCGTGTCGCAGGCCGAACCGCGCCTCCCGGCAGAAGTCCGCGCGCTCGGCATCACCACGATCAAGAGTTCGCCCGACCTGACCATGGTCGTTCACTTGTTGTCGCCGAACGACCGCTATGACATGACCTATCTGCGCAACTACGCCGTGTTGAACGTCAAGGACCGGCTTGCGCGCATTCAGGGCGTCGGTCAGGTGCAACTGTTCGGCGCGGGCGATTACTCGATGCGGGTCTGGCTCGATCCGCAGAAGGTTGCCGAACGCGGTCTGTCGGCCAGCGACGTGGTGGCTGAAATCCGCGCCCAGAACGTGCAGGCCGCGGCCGGCGTGATCGGCGCGTCGCCAAGCGAAACCGGCCTCGATCTGCAACTGTCGGTCAATGCGCAGGGCCGTCTCAAGGATGAAGACGAATTCGGCGACATCATCGTCAAGACCGGCGCCAATGGCGACGTCACGCGCCTGCGCGACATCGCCCGCATCGAACTCGGTGCCGCCGACTATTCGCTGCGCTCGCTGCTGAACAACAAATCGGCGGTCGCTATTCCA
>CALRLJ020000020.1:0-18929 GCA_943368635.1 Sediminibacterium ginsengisoli
GTCCCGCAGCCTGCGGCGCGGAAGCCGCATGGGCCAGCCCCGACATCCAGATCGTCGCCGCAGCGTCGTTGATTCAGATCGCCAATCACTTCAAGGGCACGCAGGTTCTGTCGCGGCCCGAGCCGAAGATCACCGAGCGCAAAATTACACCGCTCGATCTGCGCGACATCAAGGGTCAGGAAAGCGCCAAGCGTGCGCTGGAGATCGCAGCCGCCGGCGGGCATCACTTGCTGATGATCGGGAGTCCGGGTTCAGGCAAATCGATGCTGGCCGCACGGCTGCCGTCGATCCTGCCGCCGTTGTCGCCGTCCGAATTGCTTGAGATTTCGATGATCGCATCGGTTGCGGGCGAGATCGAAGGCGGCGCACTCACCGCGCGGCGTCCGTTCCGCGCGCCGCATCACTCCGCCAGCATGGCCGCGCTGACCGGCGGCGGCATGCGCGCAAAGCCCGGCGAGATTTCACTGGCGCATCACGGCGTGTTGTTTCTGGATGAGCTGCCGGAGTTCGATGCCCGCGTGCTGGATTCGCTGCGCCAGCCGCTGGAAAACGGCGAAGTCGCGGTCTCGCGCGCCAACCATCGCGTGACTTATCCGGCGCGTTTCATGCTGGTGGCCGCGATGAATCCGTGCCGTTGCGGACACGCCTATGAGCCGGGCTATTCCTGCAAACGCGGCCGCATCGACCGCTGCACGTCCGATTATCAGGGACGCATTTCAGGTCCGTTGATGGATCGTATCGACCTGCGGATCGAAGTGCCCGCTGTCACGGCCTCGGATCTGATTCTTCCCGCGCCTGCGGAAGGCTCCGCGGAGGTTGCTGCGCGTGTTGCAGCAGCGCGTGCGATTCAAATTGCGCGTTACGCGGCGTTGGGTCTGCCGCATGTCCGCACCAATGCCGAAACACCGGCAGCCGTGCTCGAAGAGATCGCGCGGCCCGATGCGCAGGGGCAAAAGCTGTTGCGCGACGCTGCCGAAACCATGCGCCTGTCGGCGCGCGGTTATCACCGCGTGCTGCGGGTGGCGCGCACCCTCGCTGACCTTGACGGCACAGCGACCATCGGACGGCTGCATCTCGCCGAGGCGCTGTCTTATCGTGTGCTGGCCGAAGACTTACGCCGCGCGGCATAGCCAAAATTCGCGTCCGCAAACTCTTCGGTAACGATCTCTCTTTACACTTCAAACACCATAAGCCGCCCTGTTGTGGCGGCTTTGGCGCATGATCCGGGCCGCCACACCGGCGCTCCGCGCGACCATGCGGCAGATCGTGTTGAGTGAGTGGCGTCCATGTTGCGTGTCAAGATTCTGGCTTCGGCCGTACCGTTGCTGCTCGCGGGTGTCGTCGCCGGCGGCGAGTTGCTCCCGAGCGCAAGTCCCTGCATCGCGCTCGGCCGCGCATCGCTACAGATTGCGACCGCGCCCTGGCAAAATCCGCTGCATGTCAGCTTCACCGACGATCCGGAAACCGCGACGGTCCGGGTTCAGATCGTCGACACCGCAGATCTCGCCGATTTCACCGTGATCGACGGCGCGCAATCCACCGAGTCCGATAGCTGCGCGGTCACTCCCGACACGACATTCGTCAGCATCGCCGATCACGCGTCCTCTTCAGCGCCGGTTATCTATCTGTCGCACAATCCCGGCGCGGATTACCGCATTTTCGTGCAATCGCGCGCCTTCACAACGAAGGACGCCGCCGCCCTCGTGGTAGGCGCCGGACACCGCGTCCGTATCGCCGAACGGTCGATGTGAGACTGTATCGGCAAACCTCGCGTTAACTTTTCATTAGCCACGTTTGGATCGCCGCCAACGATCCTTCCGCGCTTCAAACACTTCGAAACATCCCCACCACATTGTTGCGCGGATAGTCCCGACGCACGGTCCAACCGCGGAGCGGCCCATAATGTTGCGAGCCTTGCGCATCAGATCGCGCCTCCGCCGGTTTGCCCGCCAACACCCCTGGGTCAGTTTCACAATCCGCTCGACGATGATTTTCTCGTCCACCTTCGGCGGGGCTTACGGCTTTATCTCGGGAAGCCGCAGCGAAACTTACGATCCTCAGGCTTTCGCCATCGGCGCGAGCTTTCTGTTCGCGCTGGCGTGTCTGGCGCTTGCAACCCTCAGCATGCGAATGCGCTGGCTGCGCAGAAAAATGCGCAAGATCGAGTTGCACAATGAGTCGCTGGCCGACCGCAACTGGGAATTGAAGGGCGCCGAGGAACATGCCCGCAGCCTGTTCGAGTCGCAGAGCGACCTGATCGTCCTGCGCGACAGCGATGGCATCATCACATCGGTCAACGACGCGTATTGCGCGCTCGCACGCAAGCCGCGCGAAATCCTGATCGGGACGCGCTTCACCCTGCCGGTTCTCGAGCAAGGCACCGTCGCAATCGAGCCGAACGGCACCCGCGTCCACGACCAGAAGATCGACAGCGCACTCGGCCCACGCTGGGTCGCATGGCGCGAGGGCCTGATCCGCAGTGACGCCCATCGCCCCGCCGACCTGCAATGCGTCGGCCGCGACGTGACCGACCGCACCGAGACCGAACGCGCGCTGGCCGAGGCGCGGGATCTCGCCAACTCCGCCAATCGCGCGAAGTCCAAATTCCTTGCCATGGCGTCGCACGAGATCCGCACGCCATTGAACGGCATTATCGGCATGAGCAACCTGTTGCTCGACACCACATTGACCGCCGAACAGATCACCTACGCCAAGGCGGTGAAAACATCCGGCGACGCCCTGATGGCGCTGATCGACGAGTTGCTGGACTTTTCCAAAATCGAAGCCGGCAAGATCGATCTCGAACAGCGTCCTTTCACGCTGGCCGCCATGATCGAGGAGATCGCCGAACTGCTCGCGCCGCGGGCGCAGGCGCGCAAGCTCGAGATCGCCTCCTATGTCGACGAGCGGCTGCCGCCGGAAGTGACCGGCGATGCGGCGCGGCTGCGCCAGGTTCTGCTCAATCTCGCAGGCAACGCCATCAAATTTACGCCGTCCGGCGGCGTCGCATTGATCGTCGAGCCCGGCATCTGGCCGGGTGAAATCAGCTTCATCGTGCGCGACACCGGCATCGGCATCGCACCCGACGCGCAGCAGCGAATCTTCCGGGAATTCGAGCAAGCGTCCGACGGCACCGCGCGCAACTACGGCGGCACCGGCCTCGGACTGAGCATCAGCGATCGCATCGTCCGCCGCATGGGCGGACGGATCACGCTTGAAAGCGCCGAAGGAGAAGGCGCGACATTCGCGTTCTCGATCCCGCTTCATGCCGCCGATCACCGCGACAGTATCATTCCAGCCTTCCTTGCGCCCGACCTGACCGGCAAGTCGATCATGCTGGTGGCGCCGCAGACCATCGAAGCCTCGCTGATCGCGCGGCGGCTCGAGCGCTGGGGCGCGCAAACCTGCACAGTGGCGGATGCGTCCATCGCCCGCGCGCTGCTGCCCGAGCGATCGTGGTATGCCGCCCTCGTCGATTGCGGCAGCGGCACTTCGTATCTGCACGACATCGGTGAGGCCGCGCTGCGTCACGCAACCCATCGGATCGCGATGTTCACGCCGGCCGAGCGCCGCGACATCGCCCCCTCGATCACGGAGCTGTTCACCGCCTATCTGGTCAAGCCGCTGCGCGCGGCTTCGCTGGCAGCGCGCCTGACTGCCGGTGCTGCGCTGGTGCCGGAATTGCCCGACGATCATGAGTCCGCAATTGAAATCCCGGAACCGGCAACACCGCACGTTGCATCATCGCGCGCGCTTTCAATTCTCGTCGCCGAAGACAACGAGATCAACGCGCTGTTGATCCGGTCGCTGCTCACCCGCCTCGGCCATCGGCCGGTGATCACCACCGACGGCGAACAGGCTCTCGAATCGTGGCTCGCGGCCGACAGCGCCGGCACGCCCTACGATGTCGTGCTGATGGACATTCAGATGCCGAAGCTCGACGGCATCACCGCCACAAAACGTATTCGCGCGCATGAGGCGGGCCGCAGCCCGCGGCGAACGGCCATCCTTGCACTGACGGCAAACACGCTGGTGGACGATCGCTATGCCTGCTTTGAAGCAGGAATGGACGGCTTCCTGATCAAGCCGCTCGATCGCGACAAGCTGAACGAAGCACTCGCTGTCATCCCTGCATCACAAACTGTTTCGGTTTAGAACCGCACGCAGCACTGCGCGGCGATGTCATAAATCCGTATCACGACCATGATTACTGATGCCTCAGGGCTGCGGTTGACGAATCAACACGCGCAGCCGCGAGGAAGCCATGAGCGGCAACAAACCGGCGAATGCAAAGCCGGATGCAAATTCCAGTTCGCTTGAACGCCTGGCCGTTCGAAGCCCGCTCGAAGCGTTTCGCCGAAATCCGCTGGTTCAGATGCTCCGGCCCGAAAACGCAAAATCTGCAGCGACCGCTGCCGCGACATGGCTGATGCCCGGCCTGCGCGGCGAAGCCGTGCCGAACATACTGCAGCGGCATCCGGCGCAGCTCGGCAAGATCGGTTCACTGGAAGTCCGCCTCGCGCAGACCAAGAGCGATGTGAAGCGCGCGCAGAAGCTGCGCTACAAGGTTTTCTACAAGAACGGCTCTGCGATCGCCGACGCAGCAACCATGCTCGCGCAACGCGACAAGGATTCGTTCGACAAAATCTGCGACCATCTTCTGGTGGTCGATCATGCCGCCAAGCCGACCATGAGCGGCAAGCAACCCGTGGTCGGCACCTATCGTCTGTTACGTCAGGACGTCGCCGAGAAACATAATGGCTTCTATACCGGCGACGAGTTCGATATTTCGGGGCTGATGGAACGCCAGCCCGGCTTGAAGTTTCTTGAACTCGGGCGGTCCTGCGTGCTGCCGCCCTATCGCACCAAGCGCACGGTCGAGCTGCTCTGGCACGGCGTGTGGAGCTATGTGCGCCGGCACAATCTCGACGTGATGATCGGTTGCGCGAGTTTCGAGGGCACCGATCCCGACCGCCTGGCGCTGCCGCTGTCGTTTCTGCATCACTTCGCCGCCGCTCCTGAGGGCTGGCGCGCCAGCGCGCATCCGTCACGCCGGGTGGAGATGAACCGTATCGCGAAAGAGACTATCGACACCAAGGCAGCGCTGCGCATGCTGCCGCCGCTGATCAAGGGCTACTTAAGGGTCGGCGCGTTCGTCGGCGACGGCGCGGTGGTGGATCATCAGTTCGGCACCACCGACGTCCTGATCGTGATGCCGGTGTCAGCGATCTCGGGGCGCTATCTCGATCATTTCGGGGCCGATGCCACACGACATGCAGCGTAGGTCATCTCGTTACAGCCGCCGCAGCTGAACGTCCTCGATGACGTGATCGCCGCCCTTTTTCAGGATCAGCGTCGCGCGCGGCCGCGTCGGCAGGATATTCTCTTCAAGATTGACAAGGTTGATGGTGGTCCAGAGCGAGAGCGCCTTTTCGGTGGCCTCCTTGTCGGACAGCTTCGCATAACGATTGAAGTATGAGCGCTCGTCGCGAAACGCCGTGTCGCGCAGCGTGAGAAAGCGCTCGACATACCACTCGCGCAGGACCGGCTCTTCCGCGTCGATATAAACCGAGAAGTCGAAGAAGTCCGACACATAGGGAACGGCCTTGCCGTCGCGCGGCAGGCGTCCGGTCTGCAACACGTTGACGCCCTCGACGATCAGAATGTCTGGGCGGTCGACCTCGACCCCCTCATTTGGAATGACGTCGTAGGTCAAATGCGAATAGACCGGCGCACGGACCGGCCTGCGGCCGGCCTTGATGTCCGAGAGAAAGCCGAGCAGCGCGGGAAGATCGTAACTTTCGGGAAAGCCCTTTTTCTGCATCAGGCCTTCGCGTTCAAGAATTTCGTTGGGAAACAAAAATCCATCGGTGGTGACGAGATCGACCTTGGGCCGTGGCGACCAGCGCGCCAGCAAGGCTTGCAGCACGCGCGCCGTGGTCGATTTACCCACCGCGACCGATCCAGCAACGCCGATGATGTAGGGCATCTTGCGGTCCTCGATGCCGAGGAAGTGCCGCTGGGCCACGAACAATCGCTGGGCGGCCGCGACATAGAACGACAGCAGCCGCGACAGCGGCAGGTAGATTTCCTCGACCTCCTTCATGTCGAGGCGATCATGCATCGAATGCATCCGCGCGATTTCTTCGGCGGTCAGGGTCATCGGCATATCGTCGCGCAACGCGGCCCACTGTGCGCGCGAGAAAACGCGATAGGGATTGTACTGAACCTGTTCGGCTCTCACATCCATGAGCCATTCCTCCTGTCCGGCCCACGCGTCCCCGCGCAGTCCGGGTTTCCACTAATCGCGCTTGCGCGCGGCCTTCTCTTCAAGCCCGGACATTTGCGTCCGTTGCGCCAGCGCGTCCTCGACTTCGGTCAGACTGATGCCGCGCGATTTCAGCAGTACCAGAAGATGAAAAATCAGATCGGCACTCTCGGCGATCAGATGGCCGCGGTCGTTCTCGATGGCGGCGATCACAGTCTCGACCGCCTCCTCGCCCAGTTTCTTGGCGCAGTGATCGGCGCCCTTGTCCAGCAGCTTGCGGGTGTAGGACGCATCGCCTCCCGACGCCGCGCGGGCGTCGATGGTGGCTGCAAGATCATGGATCGTAAAACGGCTCATGGGCGCTTTCTATCACTTCCGTACCCCGGTAGGGAGGGCAAAGAGTTGATCTGATTCAGGTATTTGGCATTACGGCCGAAATCATGGATCAATCCGCATCGGCAATCCGGCGCGCACCATATGGTCCTTGGCCTGCCGGATGGTGAACTCGCCGAAATGGAAAATCGACGCGGCCAGCACGGCGGTGGCGTGTCCCTCGCGGATGCCGGCCACCAGATGATCGAGATTACCGACGCCGCCCGAGGCGATCACCGGCACCTTGACGCTGTCGGCGATCATGCGGGTCAGCGGGATGTCGAAGCCCTGCCGGGTGCCGTCGCGGTCCATCGAGGTCAAAAGAATTTCGCCCGCACCCAGCGAGACCACTTCCTGCGCGAACTCGACGGCGTCGATGCCGGTGGATTTGCGTCCTCCGTGGGTGAAAATTTCCCAGCGATCCGAATTGCCCGCGCGCGGCACGCGCTTGGCGTCGATCGCCACCACGATGCACTGGTCGCCGAATTTTTCCGCGGCTTCCTTGACGAACTCGCGCCGCGAGACCGCCGCCGAATTGATCGACACCTTGTCCGCGCCATAGGTGAGCAGCGTTCGGATGTCGTCCACGGTGCGCACACCGCCGCCGACGGTCAGCGGCATGAAACAGGCTTCCGCCGTCCGCCGCACCACATCGAGAATGGTCCCACGGTTCTCATGGGTCGCGGTGATGTCGAGAAAGCAAAGCTCGTCCGCGCCCGCTGCATCATAGGCAATCGCAGCTTCGACCGGATCGCCTGCATCGCGCAGGTCGACAAAGTTGACGCCCTTGACGACACGGCCGTCCTTGACGTCGAGACAGGGGATGACACGGACCTTGAACATTATGTCGCCGCCCGTGAACTGCGAATAAGTTCGAGCGCTTCCGCCGGATCGACCCGGCCATCGTACAGCGCGCGGCCCGAAATCGCGCCTTCGAGCTTTTTGGCGCGCGGCTCCAGCATCGCCTTCACGTCCGCAATGGAAGCAAAGCCGCCGGACGCAATCACCGGAATTGAAATCGCGTCCGCGAGCGTAATGGTCGCGTCAAGGTTGAGGCCTTTCAGCAGACCGTCGCGCGCAATATCGGTGAAGATGATTGCGGCCACCCCTGCGTCCTCAAACCGCTGTGCGATGTCGAGCGCTGTGACAGTGGAGGTTTCCGCCCAGCCTTCGACGGCGACCTTGCCGTCGCGCGCATCGAGACCGACCGCAACCCGGCCCGGAAATTTTTTCGCGGCTTCCTTCACCAGCGCCGGATCGCGCACCGCAGCCGTGCCGATGATGACGCGCCGGATGCCCTTGGACAGCCACGCTTCAATGGTCGCAAGATCGCGGATGCCGCCGCCGAGCTGCACCGGAAATTTCACGACCTTGAGCATCGCCTCGACGGCCTGTGCATTGACAGGCTTGCCGGCGAACGCACCATCGAGATCGACCACGTGCAGATATTCGAAGCCCTGGGTCTCGAAGGTTTTTGCCTGCGCGGCGGGATCGAGATTGAACACGGTGGCGCGCGCCATGTCGCCCTGCTCCAGGCGCACACACTGGCCGTTTTTGAGATCGATAGCGGGAAAGAGAATCACGGCTTCCACTTCAGAAAATTCGAGATCAGGGCGAGACCGAAACGCTGGCTTTTTTCGGGGTGAAACTGCGTGCCGATTGCAGTGTCCTTGGCAACGATGGCCGTCACCGGCCCGCCGTAGTCGGCGCGCGCGACGATGTCGGCCTCATTAGCCGCGTTCAGATGATAGGAGTGGACGAAATAGGCATGACGGCCCTTGTCGCCGAGCGGCAGCCGCTCCAGCACCGGATGCTCGCGCACCAGATCGAGCGTGTTCCAGCCCATGTGCGGGATTTTCAGATTCTCTTCGTTGGGCGAAATCTTCACGACATCGCCCGCGATCCAGTCGAGGCCCGGCGTGGTGACGTATTCCTTGCCCTGAGTGGCCATCAACTGCATGCCGACGCAAATGCCAAAAAAAGGTCTGGCCTTGTCGCGCACCGCTTCCGTCATGGCGTCCACCATGCCGTTCAATCCATCGAGACCCTTGCGGCAATCCGCGAATGCACCGACTCCGGGCAACACAATGCGATCGGCGCGGAACACCGTGTCGGGATCGCGGGTCACGATAATCTTCGGCGGCTGCTCCATGCTGCGCGCGGCGCGCTCGAAAGCCTTCGCCGCCGAGTGGAGATTGCCGGAGCCGTAATCAATAATCGCAACGCTCAACGCGACGCTCCCGGTTCAGGAAACAAGCCGATCACGCCGTCCTGCTGTGTCAGTGACGCACGCGGCAATGGCGGCGGCGCACTCGCGTGACCACGGTTACCGTCGCGCTCCGTCTTGGCATTCCAGCGCTCGAAGAACCTGCGCTCGGCAGCCTCTTCCGAATCCGCCACCACGATGTCGAGCTGACGCCATTTGCCGCGCGACAGTTTCCAGCGCCGCAGCGAGCCAGCCTCAAGCCCGACCAGCAATGCAATCACCGCCATGACAATGAATCGCGCACCGGACCCGACGCCGAACGACCACATCGCGATTTCGGCTACGACCGTGAGAACGAGATAGCCGAGCGTCGCCAGCCAGAGCCGGTGCCACAACAGCCAAAAGAAGGAAGCGATGAGCGCCCAAAAATAGAACCCGTCCCGCACGAATACGAGCTGATCGGGCGCCGTGCGCACATCGGTGCCGTAATAGCTTGCTGGCCCATGAACTGTGTAAACCGCCATGATCGTTCTCCGGAACCGCGTTGCGCACGATCCATTAAAGATCGTGCGTCGCGCGCTGGTCCAAAAGTGAATTCCAGCGCATGCCCGGCATGCGCTTCAGGTCAAATCAGCCGCCGAGCGTGCCCTTGGTCGAAGGGATCTCGCCCGCTGCACGCGGATCGATCGCAACCGCGGCGCGCAGCGCCCGCGCCAGACCCTTGAAGCAGGACTCGGCGATATGATGATTGTTCTCGCCGTACAGCGTTTCGACATGCAGCGTCACGCCGGCGTTGATCGCAAAGGCGTTGAACCATTCGCGCACCAGCTCGGTATCGAACTCGCCGATTTTGTCGCGCGGGAACTCGGCCTTGAACACCAGCACCGGACGGCCGGAAATGTCGATCACAACACGCGACAGCGTCTCGTCCATCGGCATGTGGATGCTGGCGTAGCGGGTGATGCCCTTCATGTCGCCGAGCGCCTGCTTCACAGCCTGCCCGAGCGCGATGCCGACATCTTCCGTGGTGTGGTGGTAATCGATATGGAGATCGCCGTCGGCCTGCACGGTGATGTCGATGCGCGAATGCCGCGCCAGCAGATCCAGCATATGATCGAAGAATCCGATGCCGGTCGCGACATTGGATATGCCGGTGCCGTCCAGATTGACCGACACCATGATGTCGGTTTCCTTGGTCTTGCGCTTGATCGTGGCGGTGCGCATGAAAAGTGCTCTCCGGACGCCGTAACGGGAGGAAAAGAGCGTCCTTTTAACAGGCACATGACGCCTTCGCTACTGCGGGATGACGCGATTTTTGCCTGAGTTTTCAGATATGGTGACCGGAATTCCCCGCTCCAGCAGGCCGATTGCAACCGGCAGCCCCAGTGCCTAGATCAAACCCCTCAACGAGGTATTTATGCAAGCATCACAAGCTGAAGTCTGGCACGGGACCACCATTCTCACGGTCCGCAAGGGCGGCAAGGTGGTCATCGGCGGCGATGGGCAGGTTTCCATCGGCCAGACCGTCATCAAATCCAACGCCAAAAAGGTCCGCAAGCTCGGCAAGGGTGACGTAATCGGCGGTTTCGCAGGCGCCACCGCCGACGCCTTTACCCTATTCGAGCGGCTGGAGAGCAAGCTCGAACAATATCCCGGCCAGCTGACCCGCGCCGCCGTCGAACTGGCCAAGGACTGGCGCACGGATCGTTATCTGCGCCGTCTCGAAGCCATGATGATCGTCGCCGACAAGGATGTCTCGCTGGTGCTGACCGGCACCGGCGACGTGCTGGAACCGGAACATGGCGTGATGGCCATCGGCTCCGGCGGCAACTACGCCTTGGCCGCAGCACGTGCGCTGGCGGATTCCGACAAGGATGCCGAGACCATCGTGCGCCGCGCGCTCGATATTGCCGCCGACATCTGCGTCTACACCAACCGCAACGTCACCGTCGAAGCGCTGACCACATGAGCGCGGCGGACAACCCTGCGGCGCCGGCAACGCCGGGACTGTCGCTGCGTCAGGGATTTTTGCTCGCGGCGGGGCTGCTGTTGCTGCAGGCCGCGATCCTTTACGCCATGGGCCGGTTGCCGATCTGCGCCTGCGGCACCATCAAGCTGTGGCACGGCGTCGTGCTGAGTTCGGAAAACTCCCAGCATATCGCCGACTGGTACACCTTTTCGCACATCATTCACGGTTTTCTGTTTTATGGCCTGACCTGGCTGCTGCTGCCGCGCGTATCGTGGATTGCGCGCCTTCTGATTGCGATGCTGGTCGAGGGCGGCTGGGAGCTGCTGGAAAATTCACCGCTCATTATCGAGCGCTATCGCGCAGGCACCATTTCGCTGGATTACTATGGCGACAGCATCGTCAATTCGATCTCGGATACGCTGGCGATGATGGCGGGCTTTCTGGCTGCACGGAAATTTCCGGTGATTGTGACCGTGATGCTGGCGATCGTTTTCGAGGTCGCGGTGGGCCTTCACATCCGCGACAACCTGACGCTCAATATCATCATGCTGATCCATCCATTCGATGCGATACGGCAATGGCAAAGCGGGCCGCCGATCATCTAGACCGCTTGCGGTCGGCAAGTTCAACAATAGCTAGAGCACCATGACAGACTTTTCTCCCCGCGAAATCGTATCCGAACTCGATCGCTTCATCGTCGGACAGGGCGACGCCAAGCGCGCAGTCTCCATCGCGCTGCGCAACCGCTGGCGACGACAGCAGTTGACAGGGTCGCTGCGCGAAGAGGTGCTGCCGAAAAACATCCTGATGATCGGACCGACCGGCGTCGGCAAAACCGAAATCGCGCGGCGGCTGGCGCGGCTGGCCGGTGCGCCCTTCATCAAGGTCGAAGCCACGAAGTTCACCGAAGTGGGCTATGTCGGCCGCGACGTCGAACAGATCGTGCGGGATCTCGTCGAGGTCGCAATCCTGCAGACACGCGAGCGCAAACGAAAAGACGTTGCCGCCAAGGCGCAGCTTGCCGCAGAAGACCGCGTGCTCGACGCGCTGGTCGGCGCCAACTCCAGCGCCGCCACCCGCGATTCGTTCCGCAGGAAATTGCGGGCCGGCGAATTGAACGACAAGGAAATCGAAATCGAAACCCAGTCGTCCGGCGGTACCCCGATGTTCGAGATTCCCGGCATGCCCGGCGCGCAGCTTGGGGCCATCAATATCGGCGATATTTTCGGCAAGATGGGTGGCCGCACCAAATCGCGCCGCCTCTCCGTGGTCGACTCGCACGAGATCCTTGTCAATGAGGAGAGCGACAAGCTGCTCGATAACGATCAGCTGACCCAGGAGGCCGTGCAGGCGGTGGAAAACAACGGCATCGTCTTCCTCGACGAGATCGACAAGATCTGCGTGCGCGACGGCGCGCGGACCGGCGACGTCTCGCGCGAGGGCGTGCAGCGCGACCTGCTGCCGCTGATCGAAGGCACCACCGTCTCCACCAAGCATGGTGCTGTGAAAACCGACCACATTCTCTTCATTGCATCCGGCGCGTTCCATATCGCCAAACCATCCGACCTGCTGCCTGAATTGCAGGGCCGCCTGCCGATCCGTGTCGAATTGCAGGCACTGACCCGTGACGACATGCGCCGCATCCTCACCGAGCCGGAAGCCTCGCTGATCAAACAGTATGTCGCGCTGATGCAGACCGAGGGCGTGACGCTCAACATCACCGACGACGCCATCGACGCGCTGGCCGATCTTGCCGTGGCGGTGAACTCGACCATCGAAAACATCGGCGCACGAAGGTTGCAGACAGTGATGGAGCGGGTGCTGGACGAAACGTCGTTCCATGCGCCTGACATGAACGGACAGACCGTCACCATCGACGCCGACTACGTGCAGAAGCACATCGGCGATCTGGCGAAGAACGTCGATCTGAGCCGGTTTATTCTGTAGCCAGAACTACCGCGCGCGGCGCACGCGCACATACAGCGCGCCCTCGCCGCCATGGCCGATATGGGCCTCGTCGAAGCCGATCACCAGGCTGCGGAATTCCGGCAGGCCTAGCCACTGCGGCACCTGACGCCGCAGCACGCCGCGCTCGGACTCCGGCCCGACGGTGCGCCCCTTTCCGGTGATAACAAGAACCACGCTCATGCCGTCGGTCTGCGCGCGATGTAGAAAGCTCAATAGCATCCGATGAGCTTTGGTCTGCGTCATGCCATGCAGGTCAAGCCGCGCGTCGATGTCCTTCCGGCCGCGCGAAAGCTTGGAGCGCTCGCGGCGTCCCAGCGGCGCAAGCGGCGGCGGCGCTGGAGGCGCGCTCGGAATTCGTCGGGTGATACTCACAGGCTTCGGCGGCGCTGGATTCGCCGCCACTGGATAAGCGTCCAAAATCTCCGGCGAGGCTTTGGCCGGACGTGATCGCTTGCGCAGCGGCTTCGCCTGCTTGGCAACGGCTTCCCACAATTCTGATTCTTCGCGACTCAGCGCGCGCTTGCGCCGGGGCGACGGAGGCGGATCGAGATTGCGCGGGCGTTTCATTGGCGATGGCGATAAGGCCGGTGATGCCGCTTGCGGCGCGGCGCTTCAGGCTTCGTGGTTGCAGCCGGTGCGGCATCCGGACGAGCTTCGGGCAACGGCACTGCCTGAGCCACCGGCGCAGGTGCGGCAGGCGTCGCCGATGCAGCAGGTGTCTGGGCTGCTGCGGGCTGCTCCTTGGTCGTCTCCTTGGCGGTGTCTGTCGGCGTGTCCTTGACGGATTCCTTGGGCAAGTCCTTCTGCGGAAACAGCTTGGCAATGGTGGCCGATGGCCGGTCCTCCGGCAGCGGCATGGTCTTGCCGCGCGACACCGGATCGAGACTGTTCGGCAGCAGCATCACAAATCGCGCCGGATTTTTCAGCCGGCCCGCGACGCGGCCTGCATCTGCCCCCGCACCGAAATAAATATCCGCGCGCGCCGGACCGATAATCGCAGAGCCGGTATCCTGCGCAATCATCAGCCGGCGGAACGGCGTGTTCGACGTGTCGGATTCAATCGGCAGGTTGCCCTCGATAAAAAACGGCGTGCCATAAACATGCAGCGACTTGTCGACGGCGATGGACCGTCCAGCCGTCAACGGCACGCCCTGCGCACCGACCGCTTCGTCATCCGCCGCCAACTTCACCTCGCGAAAGAACACATAGGACCGATTCTGGCGGCGCAGTTCTTTCGCGGCATCCGGACTTTGCTCCATGTATTCCCGGATCTTTTGCATCGACATCTGGTCTTTCGGCACGATGTTGCGCTCGATCAGCACGCGCCCCACCGGGGTATAAGGATAGCCGTTATGCGCATCGTAGTTGATGCGTACCATCGATCCATCCTCCAGCTTGATCCGCGCCGAACCCTGAATCTGGATGAACAGCAAATCGGTCTGGCTCTTCAGCCAGACAACTTCAAGTCCTCGCCCCGCGATCGCGCCGTCTTCGATCTCGCCGCGGTCGTAATAAGGCACCAGCTTGCGGCGGCCGATCTTGCGGAACACCTGCCCCTTGTTCGGCATGCTGGCATTGGCTTGCGAAAATCCGCGCACGAACAGATTCGACGGCCGCCGGTACACCGGCACATTATAGATGTCGGTCTGCACCCGCGAGCCATCGACAATCGGCTCGTAATAGCCGGTGACAAAACCCGCATCCTCACCGATGCGCGAGATCTGCAGCGGCGTAAAGTTTTTCTCAAAAAAATCGCGCGCCTTGCCGCTTTCGGAAATGTCCTCTGCCCGAGCCGCGATGCAGGGATCGCGCAGCGAGGTGCCCAGCGCCTTGCTGTCCGCGATGGGGCTTTTCTGCGCGGCGATCGGCCGGCAGCTTGCGCGAAACGTCTTGAAGGCAGGAAGCGGATCGTCGTCGGCCCAGCCCACGACTTCGCTCCATTTCAACGGCGCATATTGCCCACCGGGAATTTCCAGCGGCCAGACCACAGGCCCGCGCTTCGGAGCTTCATGATGTTCTTCGTGAGCAACGTGAGGGCCGTGGACCCCGTGGGGGCCTGGGCTTCTGGCCAGAGCATCCACGATCCCAAGACCGGCGACGAATAATCCAACAGCTCCGGCGCCCAGCCACGCGCCAAAATGCCCGGCGCGTGGGCCAGGCGCGGTCTCTGCTTTATTGTCCGCTTTCCGTCCCAACCAGCTTCCAGTTCGGATCGCGCGAAGCGATGTCACGGGCGAAGGTCCAGACATCTGTGACATCGGTGAGCTTTTCCGCGTTGCCATCGACGACGGTGCCAGCCTTGTCACGCGTCACCGAGATCATCTGGGAGATAAACCGGATGGTGATCTGGGCGGAGCGATCGCGCGTTTCAGCGTTGACGATCTCCGCCTTGTCGATCGACGCAAACCGCGTCTCGACTTTTTCTCCGCGCTGCTCGCGTTCCTTGATGGCGGCTTCGAAACCTTCATAGACTTCAGGCGACAACAAATCTTTCAGCGCGCGGCGTTCGCCGTTGGCGAAAGCGAGCACGATCATCTCATAAGCGCTCTTGGCGCCGCTGACGAAATGCTGCGCGTCGAACGAGGGGTCGGAAACGACAATCTGATCGAGACCGCGGGCGAGTGCAGAACCGGATTCCGCAATTCCCTTCCAACGATCGACCACAACAGCCGGCTCCGCCGACGGCGCCAGCGGTGCCTGATCGATGGTCTTGCCCGGCATCGGCACCACATTGTCCGGCGCGCCGCGCAGAACATCGCGTGCCGCGCGATCGAACGGCGGACGCTCATCTCCCGTGCGCTGCCCCAGCACGTTGCGCAGCCGCAGGAAAATAAAGACGGCCAGAGCCAGGAAAATGATGGTGTAAATATCCACGTCGCATTCACTTTCTGATCGGTACTGCACACCGCCCGCAAGACACCCGGTTCAAAAAGGGGTCATTCAGACGATCGCCCATCACATGTAGGCACGAAATCCGATCCAGCCAACATCGCTATATGCCGCGCCTTGAAGTGCCCAAAAGACAAGGTTTAGACATTCCCAGCGCCGATTTGGGCCAATTCTACCCGATCCAGCGGTTGCGGCCAACCGAAAGACTTCCGAATGAGGTCCATCGTCCTTGTCGAATGAGGCAAGGCTATGATAGCCACTCGCCCCGACAAGGGCCTGTCCTTTCCGGAAGCGGATATTTGCCGCCGCCGGAGCCGTTTTCGCAGGCAGTTCCCGACCGGATCGCTCTCTGGGGCGATTCCGTTTCCACATTCTCGGAGCGACATATTCATGACCAACGGCAACGGCGCACCTCTCGAGAACGCGGCCCCGCCCCAGTTCAACGTTCTGGCGCAGTACATCAAGGATTTCTCGTTCGAGAATCCGAACTCCCCGGCGTCGCTCGCAGCCCAGGACAAGCAGCCGACGATCAACATTCAGATCAACGTCGCCGCTACTCCGGTTGCCGAGAATGACTTCGAAGTCTCGCTGTCCATCGACGGCAAGGCCGAAATCGACACCATGGTGCTGTTTGCTTTCGAGCTGATTTATGCCGGCGTGTTTCGCATTCAGAACGTCCCGCAGGACAGCATGCATCCGTTCATCATGATCGAATGCCCGCGACTGCTGTTCCCGTTTGCCCGCGAGATCGTCGCCTCGTCGGTGCGCGCCGGCGGCTTCCCGCCGCTGATGCTCGACCCGGTGGATTTCGTCGGCCTCTATCGCCAGAACATGGCGCGTCAGGCCGAACAGCAGCAGGGCAAGCCGAGCTAAGGCATGCCCGAGGCATGACCCCGAAAAGCCGGAACCGGTTTTCGGAAAAGATCATGCTTCAATAAAACGAGCGAAGCGACTTTCGCTTCGCTCAATCTTTCGAGAATTCATTCCAGATCGGCGTGCCGCCCAGTGTCGCAACAAAGGTGGCATGTGCTGCCGCGTCCGCATCTGTGACGCGCGGCGCGAGCGGCGTCTCGCGCTGCCGGCGCGGCGCATCGGCTTGTCCTGCGCCGAACGACTGACGCGTCTCGGACAGAATAAGCTGCGACTGCCGCGCGCCGATCAGGTCGATATAAACTTCCGCCAGCAACTCCGCATCGAGCAACGCTCCATGCTTGGTGCGGCGGGAGTTGTCGATGGAATAGCGCGAGCACAGATCGTCGAGCCGGTTCGACACGCCGGGATGTTTGCGCCGAGCCAGTGTCAGCGTGTCGATCAGGCGATCACGCGGAATGGCCGCGCGTGAGACGCGATCGAGTTCCGCGTTGATGAATCCGATGTCGAACGACGCATTGTGAATAACCAGCGGCGCATCGGCGATGAAGGTCAGAAAGTCATCGGCCACCGCCGCGAACAGCGGTTTGTCGGCGAGAAACTGCGCCGACAGGCCGTGGACGTTGAACGCTTCCTGCGGCATGTCGCGCTCGGGATTGAGGTAGACATGAAACGTCTGCCCGGTGGCCATCCGGTTGACCATCTCGACGCAGCCGATCTCGACCAACCGATCGCCGCGAAGCGGATCGAGGCCTGTGGTTTCGGTATCGAGAACGATTTCACGCATGATGTGTGAAGGCTCGGTTGAAGTTTGAGATTCAGCTTCGCCGAATCAAATACGCCGTCTCGGCATCTTAACGACTTCGCGGAGGATTTCACCGATCCGCTGCCGCACAGGGTCCAGACCGTGCGAGGTGTCCACCACAAAATCGGCCCGCTTGCGCTTCTCCGCGTCCGGCAGCTGACGTGCCAGGATGGCATCGAGTTTCTCGGGCGTCATGTTGTCCCGCGCCAGAATGCGCTCGCGCTGGATCGCCGGATCCGTGGTCACAACCACCACGGCATCGACCCGGTTTTCACCGCCGGTCTCATACAGCAAAGGCACATCGAGCACGGCCACCGGCGCGCCGGAGGCTTCCGCGTCGCTGAGAAACTTGAGCTGATGGCTGCGCAGCATCGGATGCACGATTGTTTCAAGTTGCTTCATCGCATCGGCATTGTTCAAAACCATGCTCGACAGCTTTTGACGATCCACCTTGCCATTCACCGTGCTGCCGGGAAACGCGGCCTCCACTGCGGGTGCGGCCTCGCCTTCATAGACTTTATGAACGGTGGCGTCGGCGTCGTAGACCGGCACCCCCGCTTCCTGAAACAGTTTCGCGGTGGTGGATTTCCCCATCCCGATCGAACCCGTTAAACCCAGCAACAGCATCGGCAACTCTTTCGTTATACGGACAGCAGATTCCGGCTGCGCAGAAAACCAAGCAATGGCAGCAGCGGCAATCCCAGAATCGTAAAATGATCGCCCTCGATGCGCTCGAACAAATGCACCCCGGCACGCTCAAGCTGATAGGCGCCGACGCTTGCGGTCACCGCATCGCCGGCTTCATCGAGATAGGCCGCAATCTCGCTATCGGTCAGATGCCGCATCGTCATCCGCGCAACGCTCACGTGAGAGAAGAGCGCCTTACCGTCTTTCACAATGCTGACGGCACTGTGCAAGGCGTGAGTCTGTCCCGACAGCGTTGCGATTTGCGCCGCCGCCGCCGCGCGATTTGCCGGCTTGCTGAAAAGCTGCTCGCCGAGCGCCAATGTCTGGTCCGCACCGACGACATAACGGCCGGGATGCTTCGCGGAGATGAACATTGCCTTCTCGTTCGCGAGCAGCGTTGCGATCTCGCCCGGATCTTTCAGCCCGGAGTTCTGCTGGATCCCACGCTCATCGATATCCGCCGGAACCGTCTCGACCGCAATCCCTGCGTTGACGAGCAGGCTTTTTCGCACAGCACTTTGCGACGCGAGAATCAAAGGTTGCCGTTCCTGCCAGATCGTCACGTTTGCGATGCTTTCTGGCGCTGGCGATCGGCATACAGTTTCATGATTGCAGCTGCCGTTTCCTCGATCGAGCGGCGCGTGACATCGAGCAGCGCCCAGTCGAATTTGGCACTGAGCTTACGCGCAAAGGCCACTTCCTCGGTCACGGTCTGGCGGTCGATATAGGAATCGTCGCCGGTCTTGCCGATGCCGAGCAAACGATTCTGCCTGACCTGAATCAGCCGCTCTGGTGTGGCATGAAGACTGACCACCAGAGGCTTCTTCAAAGTCTCAAGCTGATGCGGGATCGGGATTCCCGGCACCAAGGGAACATTGGCGGTACGCACTCCGCG